>JAQGJF010001100.1 GCA_028290765.1 Tardiphaga sp. | reverse complement strand
GGCCCGCTGGCGCTGCACGCACAATTCGGCGCCGGTGAGCGCGAGCAGCCGGAAGCAACCGGGAACTGACATGAGCACGCGCAAGGGATGGCGAACCTGTTTTCGCGGCGGGCACCTGCTGACGGGTGACGGCCAGCAGCCGGTCCGGGGCGGCATGCTCGTGGTCGACGGCAAGATCGAGCGTCTGTTCGGTCCGGGCGACGAGGCTGCCGTATGCGCCATGGCGGAGGACACATTCGACGCCACCGGCATGTTGCTTACGCCGCCGCTATTCGACGCGCATGTGCATTCCTCCGCGACCTTATTTCGTGGAACTGAAAATTCCCTGCCGCTCGAGCTGTGGTCTTTTCACGCCATCAACTACGGGCTGGGATTCACGGAGCGTTGCCTCCGCGCATCGACCATGCTCACCGCGGTGGAAATGATCCACAACGGCATCGGCGGCTATATCGACCATCTGCCGCAGGCGCGTTTTGCATCGGTTGCCCTCGATGCGCATATTGCGAGTGGGCTGCGTGTCGGCCTTGCGCCGTTCTTCGCCGACCTGTTCGATGAAGATATCCTCGGCATTCCATTCGAGCCGGACGTCATCAGGCGGTTCGCGGCGCTGGCGCCGAGGCCGCCCGAAGAGATCCGCGATTCTTTCGCGGCACTTCATCAACGCGCCGGCGATGCCGACGCCGGGCGGATCCGCCTGCTGCTCGGTCCCAACGCGCCGCAACGGTGCTCGGATATTTTATGGCAATTGTGGCGCGACCTGCGCGACCGGTTCGGGCTGGGCAGCCACACGCATTTGCTCGAAACCTTGCCGCAAGCCGACCATTGCCGCACGAGATGGCCCGGCGGGGTGGTCGCGGCGCTGGACCGGGCCGGCCTGCTCGATGATCGCTTGTCGGTCGCCCATGCTGTCTGGCTCGATGACCATGATCGCGAGCTGCTGGCGCGACGTGGCGTCGTGGTGAGCCACAATCCGGTGAGCAACGGCATGCTTGGCTCCGGATCCATGGCGGTCAGGCCGAGCCTCGATGCCGGCATCACCCTGGCGCTCGGCACCGATTCATCGAATACCGGCGGACGTCACGACCTGTTCCAGGTCATGCGGCAAATGCTGGTCGCGGGCCGTGCGCCCGGGTCGGACTTCGATCGCTGGATCACGCCGCAGGAGGTTTTTCGCGCGGCAACCTGGGGCGGATCGCAGGCGCTCGGGTCACGTACGGGCGCAGGCACCCTTCGTGCCGGCGGGCCGGCGGATGTTCTGGCGCTCGACTTCCGGCGCGGCAGTCTGGCCGCGGCGCCGGTTGGCATTGAAGCGGTGGTCGTGCACGCCGACCAGCGCTCGGTCGGCGCACTCATGGTGGCCGGCGACTGGCTGCTGCGAGGCGGGGAGATCAAGGCGTTCGACGAAGCCGCGGTCACCGAGGAGGCGGAGAAGTGCGCCGCGGAACTCCGTGAGATCGCAGGCGCCGCGGCAGCCGATTTAGCCGCGCTGCGTGCCCCCTACGCCGGATGGCATGCGCGGACGTTCACGCGGTTGTCTTGTGGCTGCGGCGGTCCACCCGGCGGGGGCACGCGCACGCACAACCCCAAGCTATTCCCATCCAGCAACGGTTAATCACCGCATGGCTTCAAGCCACAGAGAAGGCAGACATCCGATGCAGAACGAAACCACCACACGCGAGAACCTCGAGCGGACTTATCGTCAAATGGACCGTGTCGGGCTGATTTTCCTCGCCGCCGGCAATATCAGCGTCCGGCACGGCGATGCCATGCTGATCTCGCCGACCGGCGCATCGGCGGAGTCGATAACGCCGGACGGCTTCGTGCCGACCCGGTTCGACGGCAGCCACGACACGAAGGCCCGTCCTTCCAGCGAATGGTTCATGCACTCCGCGATATACACCGCGTACCCGCAGGCGCAGGCCGTCGTTCATACCCATTCCGATCACTGCGTCGCTGTTGCGGTGACCCGCAAGGCGCTGCCCCCCTTTCACTATATGGTCGCATCGTTTGGCGGCCATGATGTCCGGTGCGCGCCCTATCTGCTCTATGGAACGCCGGAACTGGGCCGTGCGGCCGTCGATGCCCTCGAAGGGCGCAGCGCCTGCCTGCTCGGCAATCATGGCATGATTTGCTACGGCAAATCGCTCGACCATGCGTTTCGTGCAGCGCTTCGCCTCGAGGTGCTTTGCCGGCAATACATTGGCGCGCGACAGGCCGGACAGGTCGAGATGCTCACCAGCGCCGAAATGAACGCGGCTGTGGAGCGATACAAAACCTATGCCTAGAAGTTGCGGTTTCCGCTGCTGTTCATTGTCGCGGTGAGGTGAGGCTGCGCGTGAAACAGAGCGGGCCTCATCCTGAGGCGCGGCCTCTTGGCCGCGTCTCCCGCGACAACGGCGAAGCCGTTGCGCGTGGATGGACGCGGGTCCGTGCGTGCTGCCATCCTTCGAGACGCGCGCAAGAGCGCGCTCCTCAGGATGAGGCTTCCGCCGCGAGCGACCACATTTAAGTTCGTCATGGCCGGGCATAGCCGTTCGAAGAACGGCGTCGCTTCGCTCGCCTATGCCCGGCCATCCACGTCTTGGCCGCAATAGAAGGCGTGGATGCCTAGCAACTCGGCTATGCCGAGTTGGCTGAACGCAATATCGATCGCTGACCTCGCTTTTGAAATGTGTGCTTTGCGCGCTCACCCTCACGGCGACCGCGCTGCCTGAGCAAGCCGTCGGCGCCGCCTATCCCGGCTTTGCCCAGTTCATCGCCTTGCTATGGCCGAAAGCGCAATAGCCAACGGATCGCGCGAATGCGCCCGTTGATAAACTCCGCGTATTGCGCCGACTGACGCAGAGAAATTGGCGGATCACGATTCGCTAACGCAACTTTGAACTCCTGTTTCCATTTTCGCATTATTTCCACGATAGAGGCCACGTTCCCTTTCAGAGTTGGGACAGGCGCATTTAAATCGACAAGGGATCGTTGGACCATGGCAACGAGAACCAGGATGGCCCGCGCGTGCCGCAGCATTTTTCTCGCGACAGGCGTGCTCACGGCAGTTCCCGCGGCGGCCGAAAATGTCGGCAAAATCGGTCCACCGCTGGAAACCGTGAAGGCATTCGCCGATGATTTCCGGCTCGTCGGCATAGGCGTCTCGGCCGAGGGCAGGGTGTTCGCGACGGCACCATCCGCCATCGTCCGTTCGCGCTTCAGCATGGTCGAAGTCGATCCCAAGACGGGTGCGGTCACGCCTTATCCCGATGCTGCCTGGAACAGTTTTAATGAGCGGGGGGATGGCAAGTCAGAATGGATCTCTGTTCAAGCGCTGTGGGTCGACAAAGCGGATCATCTTTGGGCGCTGGACTCATCACTGCCGAAGGTCGATCAGGAGCGCCTGCCGCCGAAGCTGGTCGAGTTCGATCTGTCTACCAATCAGGTGATCCGGCAATATGATTTCAAAGGCGTGGTCTCGGCGAAAGACTCCCTGAACGACGTGCGGATCGACACCGTGCACGGTTATGCCTACCTCACCAACGCAGGGAATAAGGGCAGCCTGGTGGTGCTTGATCTGAACACGGGTGATGCCAGACAGGTGTTGGTCGGCGACCGCTCGACCTTCGCCGATCCCAATCAGCATCTGATGTTCGGCGAGGAGATCGCGTTGCGGCCTGACGGCTCGGTAACGGCGATACAGGCCGACGGCATCGCGCTTTCTCCAGATGCGCGCTGGCTCTACTACCGGCCGCTGACCGACCATCATTATTGGCGCGTGCCGACGTCAGCCTTGCTTGATGCCAGGCTCTCCGACGCGCAACTTGCGAAGAAGGTCGAGTATCTCGGTAGTTCCGTGCTGAGCGGTGGGCTCGTCATGGATGGAAACGGCACGCTTTTTGGCGGCGATCTCGAGCACCGCACCGTGGTTTCACTCACCATGACTCCAGGAAATAAGTTGCGCTCAAAAGTCTTCGTCAGCGATCCGTCAAAGCTTTCCTGGGCGGACGGTTTTGCGATCAGCGGTGGCTATCTCTACATCGCCGATTCTCATCTTTGGGAAGTCGCGTTCAAGAACAATCTGCCGCGCTCCGGTCCCTTTACGATCTTCAAGGTGAAGCTTCCGCTCTAAGCCTGGCGCGATGGAGCCATCATATAAGCGGTCAGTCAGTATGAACTTCCGACGCCGCTTGATTCCCGCGTTGGAAATTCCAAAGCGGTCATTCGCTCGGCTTTGGCGAACTACGCCCGCATCTGTTCTGGAGCCGGATATTAAAACGAAGTTCCGCCGCCAAACTTGAATTGCTGTACGACATCGTACTTACCCTTCGTGATCGGGATCGCATAATCGAAGCGGAGCGGTCCGAACGGAGACGCCCAGATCAGGCCGACACCGACGGAAGTACGGATGACGTTGGTATCGTCGTATACCATCGCGCAGTTGCACGGACTGCCGTTGACCAATCCGTTGACCTCGCCCGTCGCGGCCCACGATGTCGGCCCCTGATAGTCCCATAGCGATCCGGCATCGGCATAAACAGCACCCTTGAGACCGACTTCCTTCGGCAGGAACCAGAACGGCATCTGCAATTCGGCGGACACACCCCAATATTTGGTGCCGCCAAGCGCATCGCCCGTTCCGGTATAGGGGTAGAAGGTAAGATCGCGCGGGCCTATCCCGTTGGGCGCGAAGCCGCGGACAAGATTCGAACCCATCTGGAATTGGTCCAGCATTCGAAGTTGGCTGTCGCCGACCTGGTTGAGCATGCCGCCCTGCAGGTGAATCAGCCCGACGATATCGGCAACCAGCGGCGCGTAGTATTTGCCGTCGATGGTGGACTTCAGGTAGCTCACATCGCCGCCAACCCCGGCAAAGTCCTGTTTGAAGTCGAGGAACAGACCGTCAGTCGGATTTTTGGTGTTGTCGAGTGTGTTGTAGTCCAGCGAATAACCGACCGCCGAAGTCAATGCCGCGCCCTGCGCCAGTTCCTGCCGAACCGGCAGCGAAGATTCGCCGTCGGACAGGCAGCCCGGAAGCAGGCCGGCCTGGGCGTTTCCGGTCGGATCGACACCGCCCAATGCCGTATTGATATAAGCTGGCGTCGGTAAGAATGTCGGCCCCGCAAGGTTATTGCAGTTGTTGAGCGCAGTGGTGGCTAGCGAGATCGACTGCTGAGTGAGCGAATACCGAAGCTGCAAAGAGAGATCTTCGCGCAGGGCGAATCCAAGGCGCGGACTGAAGCCCAGCGTGGTGGTGTTGTACGAAACGTAATCATTGGCCAGTTGCTCGTGATAGGACACGTCGAAGCCAAGCGCGACGCGGTAGTCCAGCAGGTAAGGCTCGACAAATGAGAGCGAGAGACCGCGGGCATATTGGCCGTATTGCACGCTGGCCTTGGCGTACAGGCCGCGGCCGAGGAAGTTGCGCTCGGACACGCTGACTTCGCCCATGGCGCCGTCGGTGGTCGAATAACCGCCGGATATCGAAAATTCGCCGGTCGACTTCTCTTCGAGATCGACAATGAGAATGACGCGATCGCTCGACGAACCGGGCTCGGTCGTGATCTTCACGCTTTTGAAGAAATCGAGGTTCTTCAAGCGGCGCTCGGTGCGATCGACCAGCGCACGGTTATAGGCATCGCCCTCCGAGATATCGAACTCCCGCCGGATCACGTAATCCCGCGTGCGGGTATTGCCGCGCACATCGATGCGCTCGATGTAATTTCGCGGACCCTCCGCAATGGTGAACACGATCGAAACCGTATGTTCCTCGAAATTGCGGTCGCCTCGCGGGCGGACCATCGCAAACGCGTAACCGCGCCGGGACGCTTCGATCTGCATTTCCTCGACGGACTTTTCTAGCGCCTCGGCGTTGTAGAGCGACCCAACGTCAACGCGCGAGAAGCTGCGCAGCGAATTCGCATCGAATGTCGCAACGGTGGATTCGAAATTGACCGACGCGACCCGATACTGCTGCCCCTCCTCGATCTTGAAGGTGATGAGGAAGCCCTTGCGCTCCGGATCATACTCCGTCATCGCCGCCACAACCTGCACGTCGGCAAAGCCGTGCTTCAGATAGTAACGGCGGATCAGGTCGCGGTCGGCTTCGACACGATCGGGATCGTACAGGTCACCCGAGGCAAGGAAGCTCAGAAGATTATGCTCATGGGTCTTGATGACGTCCTTGAGCCGATACGACGAATAAGTGTCGTTGCCGATGAACTCGATCGACTGGACACCGGTCTTGGCGCCTTCAGTAACGGTGAAGATGAGATCGACGCGGTTGTTCGGCTGTTCGATGATTTCGGGCGTGACGGTGACGTCGTAGCGGCCGGAATGGCGATAGATTTCCGTGATGCGCTGGGCGTCGGACTGCACCATGGGGCGCGACAGCGTGCCGCGCGGCTTGGACTGGATTTCCGCCGTCAGCTGCTCGTCCTTGACCTTCTTGTTGCCTTCGAAGGCGATGCGTCCGATCACCGGGTTTTCGATCACGCTCACCACTAGACGACCGCCCGCCTGGCTGATCTTGACGTCCTGGAACAGGCCGGTCTCGATCAGCGCTTTCAGGCCATCGTCGATGGTGCCCTGATCGAGACGACCGCCCGGCCCGAATTTGAAATAGGACCGGATGGTCTCGATCTCCACCCGGCGGTTGCCTTCGACCGTGATCGACGCCGTCGTCTGGGCGGCAGTCGACGACGAAACAAGCGCAGCGCATAGTGTGGCAGCGACCGGCATGGCGATCATCATCAGGGCGGCAACCAGGCCTTCCCGCAGCACTCGCAATCCAACAATCATGCGCAACGCGCCCCCCGTCATTTCGAACGGCTTGGTACGGTGCGGATAGGGCTAAAAAGCCTCCGAAACGTTTCCGATCGTTCTAAAATGTTGCTCGATGGTGATCAGAACCTGCTGCGCGGCAAAAGCCGGTGCAGGTTCGTTCGATCAAGCGCGAGAATAGACCGGGGCTCGTGTGGTGACGGCACCGGCATCAAAGGCATCGATTGAGAGGTAGTACGCCGAACACTCCGTCTGTGCCGGTAACCGGCAGGACCAATCAGCAATGCTCTGCAATACTCACGTCCTTTACTTTTTGATCGGTTCATCAAACATGTGATCGCAGACAGCGCTTGTAACGCGAAGTCAGCACGCTCCGGTCAGGAAAGCGCGATGAAACTCAAATTCGATGACGCGACAAAGGTCGCCACGCTGCTTGCTGC
>JAQGJF010001097.1 GCA_028290765.1 Tardiphaga sp. | reverse complement strand
GCATGAGGCGGTCGCCACCGGCCTGACCGCCGAGGCCGCCGTCGAGCGCGTGCAGTCGGACACCCGCGCGCGGATGCTGCGTTCGACCGATCCGTATCTGCGCGACCGGCTGCACGACCTGGAAGATCTCGGCCATCGCCTGATGCGGCAACTGGTCGGGCAGGACCACGCCCCGTCGCGCGAGCAACTGCCGGACAACGCCATCCTGATCGCGCGTTCGATGGGTCCCGCGGCGCTGTTGGACTACGACCGCAAGCGCTTACGCGGCCTGGTGCTCGAGGAAGGCACCGCCAATTCCCATGTTTCCATCGTGGCGCGGGCGCTCGGCATTCCCGCCGTCGGTGAGATCCCGAACGCGCCCGGCATCGCCGATCCCGGCGACGCCATCATCGTCGACGGCACCTCGGGATCGATCTATGTCCGCCCCTCGTCGGAAATCGAATCGGCCTATGCGGAGCGCGTCCGTTTTCGCGCCCGGCGACAGGCGCAGTATTCGGCGCTGCGTGACCTGCCCTGCGTCACCAAGGACGGCCAGCCGATCGAACTGATGATCAATGCCGGGTTGATCATCGACCTGCCGCATATCGACGACACCGGCAGCTCCGGCATCGGCCTGTTCCGCACCGAACTGCAATTCATGGTGGGCGAAAGCCTGCCGCGGTCGAGCGACCAGCTGGCGCTGTACCGCGCCGTGCTCGATGCCGCGGGCCCGAAACCGGTGACCTTCCGCACGCTCGATATCGGCGGCGACAAGGCGCTGCCCTACATGGAAACCATCGTCGAGGAGAACCCGGCGCTGGGCTGGCGCGCGATACGCCTGGGCCTCGACCGTCCCGGATTGTTGCGCGGCCAGATCCGCGCCCTGCTGCGTGCCGGCGGCGGCCGCTCGCTGCGCATCATGTTCCCGATGATTTCGGAAGTGGCCGAATTCGACCAGGCCAAGGCGATCATCGAGCGCGAACTGACCTATCTGCGCCAGCACGGCCACGCGCTGCCGGAACGCGTCGACGTCGGCACCATGGTGGAAGTGCCGGCGCTGTTGTACCAGCTCGACGAATTGCTGCGGAAGGTCGACTTCGTCTCGGTCGGATCCAACGACCTGTTCCAGTTCCTCTACGCGGTCGACCGCGGCAACGCCAAGGTTTCGGATCGCTTCGATACGCTGTCGGCGCCGATCCTGCGGGTGCTGCGCGAGATCGTGCGCAAGGCGCGCGCGGCCAACCGGTCCGCTTCGCTGTGCGGCGAGATGGCGTCGCAGCCGCTCGGCGCGCTGGCGCTAATTGCGATGGGCTATCGCTCGCTGTCGCTGTCGGCCACCGCGCATGGGCCGGTCAAGGCCATGATCCTCGAGCTCGACGCCAGGAAGGCCGAGGCGCTGATGACGCCGCTGCTCGATGCGCCCTGCGACAGCGTCTCGATCCGGAAGAAGCTGACGGAATTCGCCGAGGCCGAGGGGCTTCCGTTGTAGCGGCGCTCCCGCGCCGGCAACACCCGCTCCTTGTTTTGTGATCTCGAGATTTTCCATGTCCCTGCTGCCCGAAGCCAAACTCGATGTTCTGCTGGCGCACCATGCCTCGCTGGAATCCCAGCTGCTGGGCCAGGTCAGCGCCGAGAACTACGTGCGGATGACGCGCGAACTCGCCGAACTCAACCCGCTGATCGATGCGGTGAAGGCCTATCGCGCCGCCAACGCCGAAATCGCCGGGATCGACGCGCTGATTGCCGATCCGGCCACCGAGCCGGAGATGCGCGAGATGGCGCAGGACGAGCGCACCGCGCTCGAAGCGCGCAGCGTCGAACTGGCGCAGCAGATCCGCGTCGCGCTGCTGCCCAAGGACGCCATGGACGAGCGCAACGTGATGCTGGAAATCCGTGCCGGCACCGGCGGCGACGAGGCGTCGCTGTTCGCGGGCGACCTGTTCCGGATGTATGAGCGGTTCGCGGCCCTGCAGGGCTGGAAGGTCGAGGTGATCTCCGCCAGCGAAGGCACCATGGGCGGCTACAAGGAAATCATCGCCGAGGTCAAAGGCCGCGGCGCCTTCGCCAGACTGAAATTCGAATCCGGCGTGCACCGGGTGCAGCGGGTGCCGGACACCGAGTCCCAGGGCCGCATCCATACCTCGGCCGCGACCGTGGCGGTGTTGCCCGAGGTCGAGGAAGTCGACGTCGACATCAAGAGCGACGATCTGCGCATCGAGACCATGCGCGCGCAGGGCGCCGGCGGCCAGCACGTCAACAAGACCGAGTCGGCGATCCGGATTACGCACATCCCGACCGGGATCCAGGTCATGATGCAGGACAGCCGTTCGCAGCACAAGAATCGCGCCTCGGCGATGAATATCCTGCGCTCGCGAATCTACGACGCCGAGCGCCAGCGCATCGACGCCGCGCGCTCCGCCGACCGCCGTGGCCAGGTCGGATCCGGCGATCGTTCGGAACGGATTCGCACCTATAATTTTCCGCAAGGAAGAGTGACCGACCACCGCATCAATTTGACGCTCTACAAGCTGCCCCAGGTGATCGCCGGCGAAGCGCTGGGCGAGTTGGTCGACGCACTGACCACCGAACACCAGGCCGCGCAGCTCGCCGCGCAAGGCGCCGCGGCGTGAGCGGCGGCGATTCGCTCGCCGGACAGACCGTCGAAACCGCGCGGCGCCTGCTGACCATTCGATTACGGACCCAGGCGATTGAATCGGCCGAACTCGACGCCCGGCTTTTGACCGGCGCCGTGCTCGGTCTTGATCTGACCGGTCTGATCAGCGCTTCGGCGCGGCGCCTGAGCGACGATGAAGCGACGCGGCTCGACGATTTTGCATGCCGACGCCTCGCCGGCGAACCGGTGGCGCGGATTCTCGGCGTCAAGGAATTCTGGGGCCTGCCGCTGTCGCTCACGGCGGCAACGCTGGTCCCGCGGCCCGACACCGAGACCATCGTCGAGGCGGCGCTCGACATTTTGCGCGCGGAATACGAAGACGATTATCCGCTTCGCATCGCCGATATCGGTACCGGCTCCGGCGCCATCCTGCTGGCGCTGCTGTCCGAACGGCCTGCTGCCTTCGGGGTCGGAACCGACATCAGCGAGGCGGCGCTGCGAACCGCGATGGGCAATGCCCGCCAGTTGGAGTTGTCGCCGCGCGCGGCCTTCGTCGCCTGCGATTATGTTGCGGCACTGTCCGGCGCCTTCGATCTGATCGTCTCGAATCCGCCCTATATCCGCAGCGGAGAAATCGACGCGCTCGCGACCGAGGTACGCGATCACGACCCGCGGCGCGCTTTGGACGGCGGGTTTGACGGATTGGACGCCTACCGCCGGATCGCGCCGGAGGCGGCACGGCTGCTGGCACCGCGCGGCAGCCTCGTGCTGGAGGTCGGGCACGATCAAAGCAGCGCCGTCGAGGGGTTGTTAGCCAAAGCGGGGCTGAACCTCCCGGGAGCCCCAAAGGCCGACCTGGCGGGCATCCGCCGGGCCGTCACGGGACGAAATTTGCCCTCATAAAGTCCCATTGCGGCTGCAAAAATCGCTTGGAATATCCCTCGGGAGCGACTACGTTCCGGCCACAACATCGGTCCAGGGTCACTGGCCCCGTAGATGCTACGGGTGAAGGCCAGACTTCTCACAGCGAGTTTCCGTTGGCGAGAGCCCGCCCGAGTGAAAGGTTCCAAAAGGCAGGTCATATTGAGCGCGATGGCTGAGAGAGCTGCGCTGCTTGCGACCGCAAAGCGAACGAAAGCCTGATATTGCGCTTGAAAATTCACGCAAGAAAACCTGAGCTTGTTCCGGCAGGCTGAATCATTTGGTCCAGCCAGCTCGATGCGCTGGCGGTTGGGGAACGCGTCTTTGTTGAACGCGACGTACGGCAAAATCGATGCGGAGTTGAACTGCATTGCGATTCGGGAGCGCCTCGCGCCCCGTGTCGGAAGCGCGTCGGGCGCTGCGACGATGACAATCTTGATTCGGTAAATTCTTGATTCGTTAACAAGACAATCTTGGATCGGTAAAAAGGCGACACATGAGAAACGGTCAGAATAACAACAACAAGCGGATGCGTAACCGGAATAACAATAACAATAATAACAACAATAATAATAACCGGCGTGGCCAGAACCCGATGACCCGGGTTTTCGAGTCCAACGGACCCGACATCAAGATTCGCGGCACCGCATCCCACGTTGCTGAAAAATACGTCCAACTGGCGCGCGACGCGCGAAGCTCGGGCGATCCGGTGGCGGCGGAAAATTATTATCAGCATGCCGAGCATTATTTCCGCCTGATCGCGGCCGCTCAGGAACAGTTCCGCCAGAACCAGCCGCAGCCGCGCACCGAGAACGAGATGCCCTCGGAGGACGGCGACGACGAGAGCGAAAGCTTTTCGAATTTCGGCGCCGAACCGGGCTTCGTCCCGGTCCAGCAGCAGCCGTTTCAGCAGAGAGAGCAGCCGCGCGACGCGCAGCCCTACCAGCCGCGCGAACAGCAGTATCAACAGCCCCGCGAGAACAATCATCAGCCGCGCGAGAATCACCCGCGCGAGCATCGTTCGCAGCCGCAGTTTCAACCGCAACCGCAGCCGGCGATGCCGGTCAGCGACAGCGTCGACCGCCTGCCCTCCTTCATCACCGGGCCGCAGCCGCAGGTAAACGGTCCGGCCGGTTTCGAAGCCAATGGTGGCGAGCGCTTCCCGCCTCGCCGCCGCCGCCGGCCGCACGGCCCGCGCCCCGAAGGCGTGGCCGCGCCGGCGACGCCCGGCGACGACTACAATCCCGGCAACGAGTAAGCATCATCGCCGTGCGTCGTCCCGGCGAAACGCCGGGACCCAGAACCCTTCCAGAATCCTTGGCGACTCGTTAGGCCGCTGGGGCAGATACATTCGTTATTGAGAGACGCCAGGGCTACGGATCCCGGCGTTCGCCGAGATGACTCGCGGAGAGATCGCGCTTGAACGATGACGGCACCAGCACCGGCTGCAGCGCCGGAATAAGCCGGGTGCGTTCGCGATGCGCCGGGATGGCGCGATAGACCTGTTTGGTGGCTTCCACGATGTGGACGCCGGCGAACGGCAATGACAGCGCCGCGCCGACGCGCTCCCACGCCATGGCCGAGCGCAGGAACCAGCCGCCTCCGATCGGCGGCAGAAACAGCGCCTCGCCCCACCCCGTCGGTGTGAACCAGGTCTGCCGCAGCAATTGCGTGATCTGCGAACGCGAGTACGGCCGGCCGTGACCGAACGGCGTATTGTCGGTTCGGGTCCACACCCCGCGCCGGTTGGGAATGATCGCCATCAGGCGGCCGGACGGCGCCAGCACGCGCCATATGTCGCGCAGCAGGCCTTCCGGATCGTCCGACATCTCCAGCGCGTGGACCAGCAGGATGCGGTCCACGGCGGCGTCCGGCAGCGGCAGCGCGAACTCGTCCACCAGCGTGGCCAGGGTCGGACGGGCCGTCGGCCATTTCAGCACGCCCTGCGCGGCGGGCATGAAGGCGATACAGCGCTCGCAGTCCTCGCGGAACAGGCCGAGATAGGGCGTCGGATAGCCGAGACCCAGCACCCGCTGTCCCTCCGCGCTTGGCCAGCGCGCGTGAATGCCGCGATTGATCAGCCGCCGCGCCACGATGCCGAGGCGCTGCGAATAGAAATCGCGCAAATCGATGACGTCGATGCTCATGCGGCTTTTCTATCACATCGGGACTTGCAGGGCGCACCGATTATCATCACGCGGACTCCAATTGACAAATCGCTTCCCGGTGCGGCCTAGTCGGGCCGATATAATCATCTCGGCACGCATCGCAGGAGGGCAGCCATGTTGTCAGGCCGTGGTCGAACTCCCACAGCGGCGGCCTTTGCCGCACCTCTAGTGGTGCTCTCGATACTGGCGACGCCGGCCGATGCCAACCCGGCGACGGTGGACTATCAATGCCGGCCGGCGCTGGCCGGCGGCGGCCCGCTGTCGGTCGATTTCAACTCGGGCGGCAAATCGATCACCGTCCAGTTCCCGGATGGAAAATCGATTCACATGCCGGGGCGGACAAAACGCTTCTATCTCTATTACGCCGGCGAACACGCCAAGCTGTGGGGCACCGGACAAAAGACCATCAACCTCGCGATCATGGGCCAGCCTACGCGCCGATGCGTGGCGAAGTCGCTCTGAACTGTCGACGCGCCGCGTCGTGAGTTCGGCCAAACCGCTTCGCCCGCCGCTATTGCGCACGGCCCGCGAACTCAATTTAGCAACAATGCGCGTGTTCCACCGCAGATAAGTCTACGCAATCTGCGTAAACTTGATTGCGCCCGCCAAACCGATACTTACTTTTGCCCGATACGCGCCAAAAAATTAACGGAGAACCCATGACGGCCGAGATTCGACTGTTCCCCTGCCTCAACGACAATTTCGGCTATCTGATCCACGATCCCGCGACCCACGCGACCGCGTCGATCGATGCGCCGGAAGCCGGCCCGATCCTCCAGGCGCTGGAGCGCGAGGGATGGACGCTGACGGATATTCTCGTCACCCATCACCATGGCGACCATGTCGGCGGCATCGCCGAACTGAAGCAGAAGTACCAGTGCCGCGTGGTGGCGCCGCACGACAAGGCCGCGAAGATCGCGCAGGTCGACCTGCGCGCCGCCCAGGGCGACGTCATCAAGGTCGGCAGCCTGCTGGCGCGGGTGCTGGAAACCCCGGGCCATACGCTCGACCACATCAGCTATGTGTTCGACGAGGACAAAGTGCTGTTTGCCGCCGACACGCTGTTCTCGATCGGCTGCGGGCGGGTGTTCGAGGGCACCTATCCGATGATGTGGGACTCGCTGCTGAAACTGCGTGCCCTGCCCGACGATTTCAAACTGTATTGCGGACATGAATACACCGCGGCCAACGTCAAATTCGCGCTTGGAATCGAGCCGGACAATCCGGCGCTGAAGGCGCGCGCCGAAGAGGTGACCCGGCTGCGCGCGGCGGGCCAGCCGACCGTCCCGACGACACTGGGCGACGAGAAGAAGGCCAACGTGTTTCTGCGCGCCGACGAGCCGTCGGTCGCTGCCTCGGTGCGGATGAAAGGCAAAAGCGCCGCCGAGGTGTTCGGCGAATTGCGCGAACGCAAGAACAAGTCCTGACGACCATGGCGCCGGCTCTCACCGCCGCGGATATCATCTCAAGGCTCGACCTCAAGCCGCATCCCGAGGGCGGGCATTATCGCGAGACATTTCGCGATAGCTCCCTCGATTCGAACGGGCGATCCGCCTCCACCGCGATCTATTTCCTGCTGGCGCGAGGCGAGCGCTCGCACTGGCATCGCATCGATGCGGTGGAGGTCTGGCACCATTACGCCGGCAGCGCGCTCGAGCTGCAAATCGCCGACGGCGATGGCGCGCGCACGCTGCGGCTCGGCGCCGATCTCGCCATGGGCGAAGTCCCGCAGGCCGTCGTGCCCGTGCAGGCGTGGCAGGCCGCCGAAAGCCTGGGTGACTGGACGTTGGTCGGATGCACGGTCGCCCCCGGATTCGATTTCGCGGCATTCGAACTGGTGCCCAGGGGTTGGGAGCCGGCGGACTAGCTCCGCTTCCCAATCATGTCCTTCGCTGCAATCAAGCCGCCGCCGGCGATCAGTGCCGCGGCGACGGCGATATTCGCACTTGGCGTGGTAAAGCCCGCCGCGATCAGGAACGCCGTCGAGAGCAACGGCGTCGCGTAGGACGCCGCGCCGAGCACGCGAATATCGCCGCGCTTCATGCCGATGTCCCAGGTATAGAACGCGGCGCCGACCGGCCCGACGCCAAGCGCGACGACCGCCAGCCACTGGCCGATGCTGCCGGGCCAGACCGTGGTTTCGAAGATCAGATGAGCCACCAGCGCCAGCA
>JAQGJF010001092.1 GCA_028290765.1 Tardiphaga sp. | reverse complement strand
ACGCGGCGGAATTTCGGCCGCGACCGCCGCTATCCGATCACCAACAAGTTTCGCGATTCCGGCAAGGCGTTGCCCGAGCCGGATCATGCGCTGGTATCGCGTGCCAGCTTCGGATCGGCGGAAGCGTTTGAGGGGTGAGGGCGAGGCAGCGTCACTTCAACTGCTGCCCGCCACCGCCGTTTGCAATGTCGCAAGCACCGCATTGCCGGTCTTCCGTGTATGTGAGCTTAGTGCGGCGGCAAATCCCCCCACGTCGCGCGCTCCGAGCAGGGCCATGAACGCTTCATGCTCCTTCACGGATTCTTTCCACCGCTGCGCGTCGTAATTGGCCACTGCGCGGGCGCGAAAGATGTTCGCGTGCATCGTGGTCCAGATGTTGAGAAGAGATGGATTGGCCGCCAGCCTGGTAATCTCGAGGTGGATTTCCTGGTTCAGTCGAAAGTAGGCGGCGCGTGACGCGTCGCGATGCAGTTGCACCAGCCGATCGTGCATCGCGTTCAATCTGGCGATGTCGTCGCCGGTCGCCAACGCGGCCGCCCGGGCGCCGGCAACGCCATCGAGCGCCACCATGATGTCGAAGATGTTGGCAATCTCGTCGCGATTGATCGGTGTGATCACCGGGGTCCGGTGCGACCTGAGCTCGATCAGCCCCTCGGAAGCCAAAATCTTGAAGGCCTCCCGCAACGGCGTGCGCGACACGCCAAACGTCTCGCACAGCATTCGCTCGGGCAGCGCAGCTCCGGCCTCGAGTTCGCCGTCCACGATCATTTCACGCACCTTGGCGACGAGTTGATCGTGCAGCGACATGCGTTCCAGCGGGCGTTTCGAAAGGTCCGACGACAATTTCAGGCGGACCGGCTTGAAGCGGGTGCGAAGCCTGGTCCGTGGCACTGGTTCAGCCATTCTCCGGATCCTCGATCCTTGCGGGTTGCCTAAAAACTGCGCCCCAAGCCCAGCGAAGCAGCAGCATTTCGATATCATATCTACGCTAATCTCACTGAAATTACTATATAAAACATCATTTGCATATCGTATTCAAATTGGCACAAGGATTGCTACAAGTCTCCCGATAGGAAATTTACCCCGGTCGATTGGAGATGATCCCGTGAAAAGACTTCTGTTGGGCGCCCTGATCGCGCTTGGTTTTGCTTCGCTCCTGATGTCGAACACCAAGGCCCAGGCAGAGCCCACGATCAAACTGGGTTATGCGAAATGCGCGCACTGCACGCCGATGTCGCTGACCCCGCAATACGCCAAGGGCGTGCAGATCGATGCCGTCGGCTTCAATACCGGCACCGACGTGCTGACGGCGCTGGTGTCGAAGAATATCGACGTCGCGCAGGTCACTTACCTCCACTACGCCATCGCCCTCGACAAGGGGTTCGACGTCGTTGCGATTTCGGGGCAGGTCAATGGCGGTTCGGCGATGCTGGTCGCCAATGATCTCGCGGTCGATCCGAACGACTGGGCGTCGCTCAAGAAGCTGATTGCCGACACCAAGGCCGCCGGCAAGCCGTTCCGCGTTGCGGCTTCCCGTGGCAATGCCCAGGACATCCACATGCGCGGCGCCTTCGCCAAGCAGGGCATCGATATCAACAAGGACGTGCAGTTCATCAATATTCCAAACCCGTCCGACCACCTGCAGGCGCTTCGGCGCGGCGAGATCGAGCTGATCTGCACCGTCGAGCCGTTCGCCACGCAGATCCTGCAGAACAAGGCGGCCAAACTGTTCGGTCTTCCCTATGACCAGGCGGCCGGGAAACTCACCAACATCATCCTGACCCGTTCCGACGTCGTCGCGGCCAAGCCGAAGGAACTCGAAGACACCGTCCGCGCGGTGGTGAAGGTCGACGAATTCATCTCTGGCGACAAGGCGGCGCTGGTCGATGTGATCTCCAAGGTCACGGGACTCGACAAGGCGATCGCGACCGGCGCCGTCGATAATCTCGATCCGGATCCGAAGATGTACCGCGCCTCCGCGGTGGCCATCGCGGGGATGATGCGCGACCTGAAATATATCAATTCCGACGTCTCGGCCGCGGTCGAGAAGAACATGGACTATCGGTTCCTGGAGGCCGCGACCGGTAAGCCCAAATCCGAACTGGGCTATTGAGACGCGCCATGCGCGGCATCCGGCATCTCAGGAAGCTCGATCGCACTATCGTCCCGGTTCTGATTCTGGCGGGATGGGAAGCGTTTTCGCGATCGGGCGCGCTGCCGGCGGCGTTGCTGCCGGCGCCGTCCACCGTGGTGTGGGCATGGGCCGACTGGGTGTTCGGGACCGACGGCAATACCCAGACCTATAGCGGGCACTGGATCTACGACATGGCGGCCAGCCTTTCCCGTGTTCTTGGCGGTTTTGCCATCGCCACCGCGCTCGCGGTGTCGCTCGGCGTCGCGATCGGCTGGTCGCGCGCCACCGAGATCGTGATCGAACCGACCTTGCAGATGCTGCGGCCGATTCCGCCGGTGTCGTGGATTCCGCTGGCGATCATCTGGTTCGGCATCGCCAACAAGCCGGCAATCTT
>JAQGJF010001075.1 GCA_028290765.1 Tardiphaga sp. | reverse complement strand
TCGGTCAGCCGCGCCGCGAAACAAGGTGTTGCCGGATGAGCGTCGACGTTACCAAGCTTCCTTCCGGCCTGACCGTGATCACCGACAGCATGCCGCATCTGGAAACCGCGGCGCTCGGGGTCTGGGCCGGCGTCGGCGGCCGCGACGAAAAGCCGAACGAGCACGGCATCTCGCATCTTTTGGAGCACATGGCGTTCAAGGGCACCACGCGGCGTTCCTCGCGCGAGATCGTCGAGGAGATCGAGGCGGTCGGCGGCGATCTCAACGCCGGCACCTCGACCGAAACCACGGCCTATTATGCCAGGGTGATGAAGGCCGACGTGCCGCTGGCGCTCGACGTGCTGTCCGACATCCTGGCCAACCCGTCCTTCGTGCCCGATGAACTGGAGCGCGAGAAGAGCGTGATCGTGCAGGAAATCGGCGCGGCGCAGGATACGCCCGACGACGTGGTGTTCGAGCATCTCAACGAGCTGTGCTATCCGGACCAGCCGATGGGGCGCTCTTTGCTGGGCACCGCCAAAACCTTGAAGACATTCAACCGCGACACGCTGCAGGGCTATCTCAGCACGCATTATCGCGGCCCGGACATGGTGGTCGCCGCCGCCGGCGCCGTCGATCACAAGCGGGTCGTTGAAGACGTGCAGCACCGGTTCGCGAGCTTCGACAGCACGCCGGCGCCGAAGCCGCAGCCGGCGATGTTCGGCAAGGGCGGCACAAGGGTGGTGCACCGCGATCTCGAACAGGCGCATCTGACGCTGGCGCTGGAGGGCCTGCCGCAGTCGGATCTGTCGCTGTTCAGCTTGCAGGTGTTCACCAACATCCTCGGCGGCGGAATGTCGTCGCGGCTGTTCCAGGAAGTGCGCGAGAAACGCGGGCTCTGCTATTCGATCTACACTTTCCATGCGCCCTACACCGATACCGGCTTTTTCGGGCTCTACACCGGCACCGATCCCGCCGACGCGCCGGAGATGATGGAAGTGATCGTCGACGTCATCAACGACGCCGTCGAGACCCTGACCGAGGCCGAGATCGCGCGGGCCAAGGCGCAGATGAAGGCCGGGCTGCTGATGGCGCTGGAGAGCTGCAGCGCCCGCGCCGAGCAGCTGGCACGCCATATGCTTGCCTATGGTCGTCCGCTCACGGTGGAGGAGTTGATGACCAGGATCGACGCCGTCAGCGTGGAATCGACCCGCAATGCCGCGCGGGCCCTGCTGTCGCGCAGCCGGCCGGCGGTGGTCGCGCTCGGCAGCGGCCGGGGGCTGGACACGGCGGTGGCTTTTGCGGAAGGATTGACCCGTTCGAAGGCCAAAGCTCGCTTGCATTAAACGGCGCGCCTGCATTGAGGGCCGCCCGGTTTCGCGCACCAGGGAGACGTGATTCATGGCCCTGTTTCGGCTGCCATCGAGTGCACCGGCGCCGCTCGCCCCACGCGGCCATGGGCTGCTACTGCGCGCGCCCCAGATGTCGGATTTCACCCAATGGGCCCAGCTGCGCGAGCAAAGCCGGGCCTATCTGACGCCGTGGGAGCCGATCTGGCCGTCGGACGATCTTACCCGCGCCGGTTTCCGCAGAAGGCTGCGGCGTTATGCCGAAGACGTCGCCACCGACAAATCCTATCCGTTCATCGTGTTTCGGGAATCCGACGGCGCGATGCTCGGCGGCGTGACGCTGGCCAATGTGCGGCGCGGCATCGTCCAGGCCGGCACCATCGGCTACTGGACCGGTGAACCCCACGCCCGTCGCGGTTACATGACCGCGGCGCTACGGGTGCTGCTGCCGACGCTGTTCGGCGAGCTCAATCTCCATCGCGTCGAGGCCGCCTGTATCCCCGGCAACGCTCCTTCGGTCCGTGTTCTGGAAAAATGCGGCTTTACCCGCGAAGGGCTGGCGCGGCGCTATCTCTGCATCAACGGCGCCTGGCAGGATCACCTGCTGTTCGGCTTGCTGCACGAGGATTTTCGCGGTTAACCTGTTGCAAAGATGACCGGTTCTTAGTTCCTTATCGCGTGATCGTGCCTTTGATCGTGCCTTGGGTTCGCCGCCATTGCCCTGCTATAAGGCGCCGGGGCGTATAGACCTGCCGGGGATATTCAAGATGTGTTTGAAAGCGACGATTGGCGGTGGCCTGACCGGCCATTGGCGCCATCTCGTGGTGCTGGCGATTGCCGGCGGCGTGCTGTCGGGCTGCGGCGGTGGCAGTATGTTCGGCTCCGGCTCATCGGACTCCGGCTCATCGATCAGCGACCGCTTCGGCCAGCTGTTCGGATCGAAATCGCAGGCCGTCGGAGAGGCGGCGCCGCCCCCCGAAAACGACCTGACCTGCCCGTCCGTGTCAATTCGCCCAGGAGCTTCCACCTATGCGGTCGGCCAGTCTGGAAAACCGGCGAGCGGCAGCGACTTGCGCTATCAGGCGACGATCATCCGCACCGCGCGCGACTGCAACCTCAGTGGCGGTCAGATCGTCGCGCGGATCGGCATCCAGGGCCGTGTAATCGCGGGCCCCGCCGGCGCGCCGGCCTCGGTCGACGTGCCGTTGCGTATCGCGGTGGTGCAGGACGGCGTGACGCCGAAAACCATCTTCACCAAGGCCTATCAGACTAACGTGTCGATGTCGGCGGACAGCAGCGTGGTGTTCAGCCTGGTCGCGGAGGACGTGGCCTATCCGCCGCCGGTCGGCGCGGCCGGCGATTCTTACGTGTTCTATATCGGCTTCGACCCGTCGGCCTTGAAGCCGGAGCCAAAGGCGAGGGCGAAGAAAAGGTAGTCGACAAACAAAAAAAAGCCGGCGCGAGATCACCGCGCCGGCTTTTTCGTTTAAGCAATCTCGCCGTCAGTTCAGCTTGGCGCGGACTTCGTTGATGCCCTTGGCCAGAAGGTCGTCGGCGACGGAGCCCTTCACCGATTGCGACAGGATGGTCGATGCCGCGGCGACCGCGGCATTGGCCGCCG
>JAQGJF010001066.1 GCA_028290765.1 Tardiphaga sp. | reverse complement strand
ACGTCGTTGACCTCCTTGAACCGGTCAAGGTCGACGCACAGGATGGCGAAGCTGGCCTGGCCCGACGACGACGCGTCGTCGAAGGTCTTGGCGAGATGCTCGTTGAACAAGGCCCGGTTCGGCAAGTCCGTCAGCGGGTCATGCATGGCCAAATGCGCGATGCGCGCCTCGCTCTGCTTGCGCTCGGTGATATCGTGAATCGTGCTGACCAGGTATTTGGCGCGGCCGGTGGCATCCTTCAGCGCGATCCGCTTGGTAATGACGACGCGGGGATCGCCGGTCAGGCTCTGGAATTTGTATTCGTGGGTGACCGAACCGGTCTCCGATGCCAGTACCTGGCGGTCTCGCGCATCGATCGACTGCGCCATCGTCGCCGGAAAGACGTCCGCCGCGCATCTCCCCAGAATGTTCTTCCGGTCAAGGCCCAAATGCCGTTCCCCGGCCTGGTTGATCAGGGCATAGCGGAGATCGGGAAATTCCTTGACCATGATCGCGGAAGGCACGTTTTCGATGATGGTGTCGAGAAAGCTGCGCGTGCGCTCGAGATCGCGCTTGGCACTCTCGCGCTCGGTGACGTCTTCATGGGTGACGACCCAGCCGCCATTCGGCATCGGCTGATAGATCACGCTGATGGTCCGTCCGTCGCGGACCTCTCCGATGCAGCCGGCGCCGGCGGCCTGGGTGTCCATCGCGGTGCGGAGTTCAGTCCGGTAGGTGTCCATGTCCTCGAAGCCGGTGCCGGCGGCGTCGCGGACCTCGCACAGATCGTCGACCGTCATGCCGACACGCATTTTCGCCGACGGCAGCCGGTACATCGTCACGTAACGCTCGTTCCAGAGCTGAAGGCGGTTGTCGGGCCCGAACATGCACAGGCCCTGGCTCATGTTGTTGAGCGCCGCATCGAGCTGGATATTTCGCTCGCTCGTCTTCCGGCGAATCCGCCGGTCCGAAATCGCGCCGGCCAGACCGGCAACCACGACGACGGCGATGAACGCCGCGATCGCCAGCGACAAGGCGACCGGCGACATCAGATCCACTTCATCACCCGGCGCGGACTGGCGAATAAGTCCGATCGCGCTCATGGCGATGAGATGATGCGACAGGATCGCAAAGGTCAGCAGGCACGCGGCGGACACCGCTTTCAGCGGCGTATCGCTGGTGCGGACGACATGAAGCGCAACAGCGCCGAACAGGATGCCGAGCACGACCGAAGCGGTGACCAGATCCGGCATCCAGATGATCTCGGCGGGGATCCGCAGCGAGGCCATTCCCATGTAATGCATGCAGGCGACGCCGACTCCGGCCAGCGCGCCGCCCGCAAGGCCGGCCCAGCGCGCACCGACGACGAGCGCGACGACAAAGCCACCGGTGATCACAATGATCGCGACGCCGAGCGAGAATATCGTGACC
This sequence comes from Tardiphaga sp., assembly GCA_028290765.1. Next base: position 7,967 of record JAQGJF010001066.1, on the reverse strand, counting down.
GTCAGATCGTAGCTGATCGTGAAACCGGGGGTGTAGGCCAGCATGGCGATAAAATGGGTCGCCCAGGCTCCGCAACCGGTCATCAGCCCGGCCGCGAGCAGCCAGACCGCGCGAGACCGGCTTTCACTGGCACGTGCCCGCTGAAACAGATTGGCGGCGGCGAGACAGCTTAGAAAACAGATGCATCCCGCCAGCAGGACCAGCCGCCAGTCGTGCTGCGTTTCCAGACAATTCCATATTCTAAGCATGACGATACCGGCGGCCGCGATTAACAACCGAAAATAGTATGCCGGCATTTTAACAATGCTTAAGGCCTGTTTTGGCAGGCTTCCCAACGGCCGGTATTGTTAAGAGATGATGAAGCCGGAGGGCTGTCTCGGTACGAATTACAACCGCATTGATGTCTATTGAGCAGATTTCATGGAAATGCCCCCCACCCGCCTCGCCGGACACGATGGCGGACCGGCATCCGTCTCACAGAGAACCGTCCACCACCACCTCAATCAGTTTCGCGCCAGGCCGGCCGAACGCGGAAGCCAGCGTCGCGGTTATGTCCTTTGCTTGCGTAACCCTTATAGCTTCGAGCCCGAGCGATTTCGCCAGGCCGACAAAATCCACCGGTGGATCGGCGAAGTCCATGCCGACGAAATGATCGTCGCCGTGGAATGCCAGCAAGCGCTGCTTGATGATCCGGTAGCCACCATTGTTCACGATCACCACCGTCAATGGCAGCTTGTGATGCGCGGCGGTCCACAACGCCTGGATCGAATACATGGCGCTGCCGTCGCCCGAATAGCACACCACCGGGCGCTCCGGATTGGCGAGGCTGACGCCGACGGATGCCGGCAATCCCCAACCAATGCCGCCGGACGCCAGCGCATGATAATCATAGCGATCGCGATATGGACGCAGCGCCGTCATCTGTCGCGATGACGTCAGCCCTTCATCGACCAGGATGGCATGATCCGGCATCGCCCGGACGACCTGCAGTGCGAGCCAGTCGGGATCGATCGGCATATGATCGCTTTTGCGCGAGATCTCATCGACCAGCCTGGCGCGTCGCGCCGTCCAGTTCCTGGCAGACAATTCGGCGACGCCGTTGCTGGCGCGCGCCTCGAGTGCCGCGCCGCCGGCGGACTTCAAGGCCGGGATCAGGCTTCGCAGCGTCTCCTTCACATCCGCCTTGAGCGCGATCTCGGCGGCGTAATTCTTGGCGAGATCCCATTCGACCAGGCCTACCTGCAGGATCGACATCCCCTCGGGCTTTGGATCGATTTCGCTGTGCACCGACATGCGCAGCGGATCCGCTCCCAACACGATCATCAGATCGTAAGGAGCCAATATGTCGCGGACCTGCTTTTGCGAACGGGACAGCGCGCCCATGAAGCACGGGCTCTCCGACAGGAAATGCGCGCCATAGGGCGCGGATTGCTGATAAGCGGGACAACCGAGCGTAACCGCCAGCAGCGCGGCTTCCTGCAGCGCATCGCTCTTCACGATCTCGTCGCCGGCGACGATGACGGGCCGTTCGGCCTTGAGGATGCGCCGGGCCAATGCCTGCAAGGCTTCATCCGAAGGTTTGACGCGGGTGTCGACCCGGGTCGAACGCCCCAGTTCGATGCCGACTTCGGCATTCAGGATATCGCCGGGCAGCGAGATGAAGACAGGTCCGGTCGGCGGCGTGGTCGCGATCTTGGCGGCCCGGCGCACGATGCGGGGCAGATCCTCGAGCCGGGTGACTTCAACTGCCCACTTTACCAGCGGCTCCGCCATCCTGACCAGCGGCCCATAGAGCAGCGGCTCCATCAGGCCGTGCCCTTGCTCCTGCTGGCCTGCGGTCAGGATCATCGGCGTGCCGGTGAATTGCGCGTTGTACAGCGATCCCATGGCGTTGCCGAGGCCGGGCGCGACATGGACGTTGCAGGCAACGAGCCGGCCGGACGCCCGGCTAAATCCATCGGCGATGGCAACGACCAGGCTTTCCTGCATCGCCATCACGTAGGTGAGTTCGGGATGCTCCTTCAGGGCATGCATGATCGGCAGTTCGGTGGTCCCCGGATTGCCGAACAGGTGCGTAATGCCTTCGTCCTTGAGCAAAGCGAGAAATGCCGAACGTCCGGTGATGCGATTCATGGAAGGCGCTCCCCCTTTGGCGGCATCCTCCCTAACCCGCGATCAGGCGCTGGGATAGGGCTCCGCCTTGATCTGCAGCTGCGATCGACGCACCCGCTCGCGATGCGCGATGTAGAGTCCACTGGCGATGATGATGGCCGCACCGACCACGGTCCAGATATCGGGGATCTCACCGAAGATCAGGAAGCCGAGGATCGTCACCCAGACCAGTTGGGCGTAAGAGAATGGCGCCAGAACCGAGGCATCGGCGTAGCGGAACGCCAGCACCACAATCCATTGCCCAACGGTCGATGCAACCCCGATACCGACGCCAAGAGCAATATCGCGCCAGCTCGGCGTGACCCAGAAGAACGGCACCAGTGTCGTCAAGATGCAGAGACCCACGATCGACGAATAGACCATCGTGGTGATGGCATGATCCCTGCCGCTGATCATGCGGGTCATGATCAGCGTGCAGGCCCAGCCGAAAGCGGAGACAATCGGAAACAACGCCGCGAGATGGAATCCCTCGCCGCCGGGACGCACGATCACCAGGACTCCGACCAATCCGACGATGGTCGCCAGCCATCGCCGAACGCCGACTTTTTCGCTGAGAAAGCCGATCGAGAGCGCGGTGACGAAGATCGGCGAGATAAACCCGGTCGCCGAGGCCTCGGCGATCGGCAGGAAACGCAGCCCGATAATAAAGAAAAGCGACGACGACAGCAGCGCGATGCCGCGGCAGACATGAAGTCCCGGCCGGGCGGTCCGAAAGACGCTCGGCGTCGTGGTCAGCATTGCCGGAACAAAAATCATCGCAAAGATCAGAAACCGGATCCAGGCGATCTGGATCGACGGCAAGGTAAGCGACAGATATTTCGCCATCGCATCCGAACTGCCCAGAAATACCGTCGATGTGATGATCAGCGCGATGCCGCGGAACGGCCGGTCGGCGCGAGCGAGGGCTGAACGTCTTTCGGTATTTGCGAGGGGCGCAGTTTCGCTGGTCAACTTGAAGGCCGGCAGTTGGGGGGCTTGAAAATGGCCCTCCACGGATCGAGAGCCGAATCGAATATGCAAGCGACCAAACGACGATCTGTTAGCAGCGACAAGAGCCGAAAACAGGACCCGGATATGCGCAGGCACGCGCGGCGGCCTGTCGCGGTTCCGTCCGCAACTCATCAGTCAGGCTGGAGCTAAAACGCCGGTCTAACTTTCTGTTTAACCATCATCTTTTCGGAAGATGGGTCATCTCCGGATGATCCGCGATGGCCGTTCGAATGCTGCGCTACAGCATCGGCAGGCTATCCGGCTCCGGTCCAAGTGGAAACGCCCGCTCGATCATGCGGATCTCCTCGGCGCTCAACGTCAGATCGCCGGCGCCGGCGTTCTCGGCCGCGTGCACTGCACTCGAGGCTTTCGGGATTGCAAAGACGCTGACACGCCGCGTCAGAAAACCCAGTGCGATCTGGCGCGGCGTGGCGCCACGGGTTTCCGCGATATTCTGCAGGACCCGCCCCGCTTCGCTGCGCGGATTCGGAAAATCATTGTGGCCGAACGGCGAATAGGCGACGACCGCGACGCCGTGCGCTTCGCACCAGGGGATCACCGCGTGCTCGATCGCGCGCTCATGGAGATGATAAAGCACCTGATTGCAGGCGATGGCGCCGCTGCCGGCGACTTTCAACAGGGCCTTGAGATCGTTCGCATCGAAGTTGCTGACGCCCCAGGACCGAATTTTGCCGGCGCGAACCAGTTCGTCGAACGCGGCGACGGTTTCCGCGAGCGGAATCTGTCCGCGCCAGTGCAGGAGATAACAGTCGAGCCGATCGGTCTTCAGCCGCGCCAGCGAGCGTTCGCACGCCGCGATGGTGCCGCGCCGCGAAGCGTTGCTCGGCAAAACTTTCGAAACCAGAAAGATGTCGTCGCGCCGTCCGGATATCGCTTCCGCGACGACCGGTTCCGCGTCGCCATACATTTCGGCGGTGTCGATATGGGTCATCCCCAGATCGACGCCACGGCGCAAGGCAGCCACCGCCGACGCCCGATCGCCGCGATCGATGTACCAGGTTCCCTGCCCGATCACGGGGACGAGTGGCACGCTGGAACCAAATTTCTGCTGTCTCACCATTGCTCTGCTTCAGCACAAATCGTCGTAAGCCTGCGCGCTCCGGCTCAAGCCCGGTGGGCGACTCTGTAACCGATTTTGCGCTCGATGTCGCCGAGGCAGAGGCATTTTCGGAAAATCAGCTTAAAACAGCAGCGCGGTCGTCACGCAACCTCGTCGGTCCATACCTTGAAGCTGACCAGCGTGTTCGGTCCGAACGTCTGGGTGATCGGAACATCGGAGGCATCGCGTCCCTGCGCGATCAGGACGCGACCTATCCGCGGCACGTTGTTGCGCGGGTCGAACGTATGCCAGCGACCGCCGATATAGGCTTCGAACCAGCCGGCGAAGTCGCCCGGCCCGTACGGAGGCTCCGTGCCCATGTCGCCAAGGTATCCGGTGCAGTAGCGCGCCGGAATATTCATGCAGCGGCAGAATGCAATGGCGAGGTGAGCATAGTCGCGGCACACGCCCTTGCCTTCATTGTAGCCTTCCCAAGCGGTCATGGTGGCACGGGCGTGCTCGTAACCGAACACGATATGATGATGGACAAAATCGCAGATGGCCTGGACCCGCGCCCAGCCCGGCGGCGTCTTCTCGAACAGCTTCCATGCGATATCCGAAAGCCGGTCGGTCTCGCAGTAGCGGCTGCCAAGCAGGTAGACCAAGGTATCCGACGGCAGATCTTCCACCGCATGCTGAACGGCCGAGGGAAAGGCGGCATCCGGAAGGCCGCTGTCGCGAACGACACCGTCGGCGGCCAGACGCATTCGACCGAGAGGCGCGACGATACGGCTGCACCAGTTGCCGAACACATCGCGATAGGGCGTGATCGGCACCGAAGGGCTGGTGGTCAGATGATCGGGAACGATGATATCCGACGCGCGCGTAAAATGCGTGCCCAGCACCATGATCATCGGCGTCGGCTGCGGGAAATCGTACAGCATCTCGAATCCGACACGAATCTTCATTCGAAATACTTCCCCTGGGCCTGGCATGACCTGAAAAACCGCAACCTGAAAAGCCGCACGTGGCTCTATCGCGCAGACGCGCCGCCCCGACCGGGCACAAACCCCGATCTGCCGATTCCATGCCACCGTGCGTGTATTCATCCAAGATGGCCACGAAGCCGTCGAATGCAAGGCTGACGGCCAAATTCGATCAAATGCACTCGATCTGCGAGAAAGCGATGGCTAATTGCCGTGAAAGCGCGCACGGTAGGTAGATGTCCGAAAATGTGAAGTTCGCGGTGCGCCAAGACGCAGGCTTGTGGCTATGACCACACGCTCGCGACGGGAAACGGTTCATTTCAGACATCCGTTCCGGATCAAGGGCATCGATCGCCTGCTGTCGGCCGGCGCCTATGAGGTCATCACCGACGAGGAGATGATCGAGGGACTGTCATTTCCGTGCTTTCGGCGCGTCGCCACCATGATGATGGTGCCGGGCGCCGCGCCTCGCCATTCCTCGATGGAAATGATTTCCATCAGTTCGGTCGATCTGTCCGATGCGCAACGCATTGACGCGAGCGCGCCGCGTGAATGATCCGCCGGTCGATCTCGACAAGCATCGGGGCATGGCGGCGCAAAAGGCTACCGATATAAGGCGTGTCGTGGCGGACGTCGAGGCCAATGCAAAGACCCTGCGCGACCGGCAAAACGCCGTTGAAATTCACCTCCTGGCAGCGCCGGCGACGTCCTGGCCGGAAGCCGCGGCAAAGGCGCGCTACGTCTTGAATCTCTATGCGGCGAGCCTTGCCGCCGCCGACACCCATCACCGCGACCTGGTCGCGGCGGTGCTTGCGGATTTTGCCAGGCTCTCCGACGAGAGCTGAACGACACGAGTTGCTCGTTCCGGGCAACTGAAAACTTCACCCTTCGTTCGATGCAGGATCGAACGTCCGACATGAAAGCACGCCATGCAGAATCTCTCACCGCGCCACGTCAAGACAGAAGAATCAGTTCGACTGGGGGTCGTATCCGGCTGGTACTCGACCAAGGTCAGCGGAACATTCGTCTACGGGCCGCATGATTCCGAAGCCGACTGCCTTCGCAAGATCGCCGAGATCAACCCGCCACCGGCCAAAAAAAGATGACACTCGAACGCGGCAGCCTTGGCGGCTATGAATTCGACCGGATGGTCGTCCTGTTTTCGATGAAGGACGGAGCCAGGGAAATACCATGCGCCGTCAGCACCTCGGCGATGGATGACATGGAACACGTGGCGCGGACGGCGCCAAACCAGCGCGAGGAACAGTTCCTGCGGCTGCGCGACCGGATCGAGCAATGCGCGTCCCGCAAATTCGTGGCCAAAGAGTTCGAGGGTACCCCTCCCGGCATCATCCTGCGCAGCATCGATTTCCGCCCATAGATGGATGGGCCGAACAGCGGCGTGCGTCTGGGCACATGTCTGTCGTCATTGCAAAGAGCGCCTACGACGAAGCAGCCCGTGGCCCGCATTGCATCTCAGTTCGTCATGCCCGGGCTTGTCCCGGGCATCCACGTCTTCTAGTGGCTGATCATCCACGGCCGCGCGGTCGGGAAACTGCGTGCGCCGCTCTTGGCCTGCTTGACCAGCCGCGACGGTTTTTTGGTCGAGCAGCAGCCGCAGCCCGCGCCGTGCTGAGCCTTGTACTCACCGACGGTTTTCGGCGCATTGGCGCTGCGTTCGTTGGTGGCATGCGCCCTGCGCTTGTCGGACGGCATGCAGAAGAAATTGGGCGCCGTCAGGATGACGCGGGGCGCCTCGACGTCGCATTGCGGGCAGTCGTGCGGTGCATCGCATTCCGCCATCGGCCGCATCTCGGTGAACGGGCCGCAATCGTTGCAGAGATATTCGTAGACCGGCATTTGGTTTCCTCGCGCGATTCGTTTCACATCGTTCGCGACGGCGGATGCGGGGCGGCCAATACGCGCCGTCCCGCATCCCGTCGCGCAGGGATTACTTGTCCTGTGAGAGCGGCATCTGGATGTCGCCCTTGATGTGTTTGATCGGACCCGCCGCCGACGGCATGATGTCGAAGTCGAAGATTTCCGTCGGCAACCACAACGTCGCGCAGGCGTTGGGAACGTCGACCACGCCGGAGATGTGGCCCTGGCACGGCGCGGTGCCGAGGATGGAATAGGCCTGCGCGCCGGAATAGCCGAACTTCTCGAGATATTCGATCGCATTCAGGCAGGCCTGACGATAGGCGATGTGCACATCGAGATAGTGCTGCTTGCCCTGCTCGTCGACCGAGATGCCTTCGAAGATCAGGTAGTCCTTGTAGTTCGGCGTCACCGGCGACGGCTTGAACACCGGGTTCTTGATGCCGTATTTGGCGACGCCGTCCTTGATGATGTCGACCTTGAGATGCAGCCAGCCGGCCATTTCGATGGCGCCGCAGAAGGTGATTTCGCCGTCACCCTGGCTGAAGTGCAGATCGCCCATCGAGAGACCGCCGCCGGGAACGTAGACCGGGAAATACACTTTCGAGCCGCGCGACAGGTCCTTGATGTCGCAATTGCCGCCATGCTCGCGCGGCGGCACGGTGCGGGCGCCTTCGGCCGCCGCCTTGGCTTTGGCGTCGCCCTTGAGGCGGCCCATATGCGCGGTCGGACCGAACGGCGGATTGGCAAGACCCGGAACGCGGGTCGGATCGGTGGCAATCAGCGCGGTTTCGCGCTCGTTCCAGGTCGCCAGCAGTTTCGGATCCGGCAGGCAGCCGATCAGGCCCGGATGAATCAGGCCGGCAAAATTCACGCCCGGA
>JAQGJF010001137.1 GCA_028290765.1 Tardiphaga sp. | reverse complement strand
CGTCACCGGCGACCACGCAACACTCGCTACCGGGCGCCCGCTACGGCTTACCCGGACCGGACTTGCACCGGCAGGACCGCGCCAGCTTACCTGGCGCACAAGCAATCCAGGGCCACAAGGAAGACTGGATTGCTTCCTCCTTCGCTCTTCGAGCTTCGGCGGACGCAGTCGTCGCAAGAGCTCCTCGCAATGACGGAGCTGGCGACGCGATCCAACTTCAAATCATCCCGCGCTAGCGAGCGCCTTGCTTCAGGCGACCGCGATGCCCGGAGCGGCGTCGAACGGGTCGGCCGCGATCGCCGAAGCCAGCACCGTCCGGTTTCGGCCGAGCCGCTTGGCCCGGTAGAGCGCGAGGTCCGAATCGCGGACGATTTCCCAGATGTCGGTGGCCTCATTGGCCTTGTGGGCGATGCCGATGCTCAGCGTGATATAGGCGGAGCCGGACGCCGGATGCGCGATCGCCAGTCTGGCGATGTCGCCGTGGATCGCCGCCGCCACGCCGGCGGCGGAGTCCTCGTCGGTCTTCGGAAGCACCACGGCGAATTCCTCGCCGCCGTAGCGCGCCGGAAAACCGTTGGCGTCGCGCACCTGCTCGCCGATGATCCGCGCCACCTCGCGCAGGCATTCGTCGCCTTTGAGATGGCCGAAACTGTCGTTGAACAGCTTGAAATGATCGACGTCGATCATCATCAGCGTCAGGTTGCCGTCATGTCCATGTTGCCGCAGCAACTGGTCGAAGGCGCGCCGGTTGGAGAGGCCGGTGAGGCCGTCGGTGGTGGCGAGCGAAGCGAGCTTGCGATTGACCTCCCTCAGTTCCTCTTCCAGCTCCTTGCGCCTTGTCACATTGCGCAATCCGGCAACGATTTCCGGGGCGCTGCCGGCGTCGGTGGATGCCCGCCTGAACAGGGTCTCCACCCAGGCATAGCTCAAATCGCTTTTCTGCATCCGGTAGATCAGCGTTCGCTCCGGCGACGCGTGGGCCAATTCGTCGAAGGTCTGTTCGACCAAGGCGCGGTCCTCGGCATGGACCAGTTCCACACAGCGCTTGCCGAGCAGGCTCGCTTCGCTCCAGCCGAGCACGCGCTCCGCCGCCGGCGAGGCATATTTGAACGACCCGTCGGGTTCGAATTGCAGCACCACGTCGCCGGCGTTTTCGGCGAGGATGCGATATCTCGCCTCGCGCTCCCGGAGCTGGCTTTCCGCCCGCGATCGCCGCTTGAACTGGGCTGCCAGCGCGGTGGCGCTGAGAATGACGGTGGCCAGGAAACCGATCGCGAAGATGCTGTCGGACCGGACGTTCCGTCGCCAATTGGCCAGCACCTCCTGTTCGGCTTCCGCAACGGTCACCACCGTCGCGTAATTCGGGGTACGCTCATAGGCCAGCGACTTGGTCTGGCCGTCCAGCGGCGACACCAACCGATAGGTGCCCTGGGCGCTTGCCGCGATACCGGACTGGAACAGCTCCGTCCTGGAGAGGTCCGCGCCGATGTTGGGCGAGATGCTGGAGGCGAGCAGGCGGCCGTCGGTGCGAAGCAGCGAGATGCTGGTATGCCGGCCGACGTCGAACGTCCGGTAGTATTCGGAAAAATAACGAAGATCGATGGCGGCGAATGCGACACCGGCGAATTGCCCGCTGCGGTCGTCGATCCTTCGTGAGACGATCACCGTCCAGCGGTCGGCGTCCCGCAAGTGAAACGGCGCGCTGATCTGGATGGCGGAATCTTCGATGTCCTGATGGATCTGAAAGAACGTAGCGGCGGCTTCGTTCGATTTCGGCATCGCCGTCAGGGACGAATATGTCCAGTTGCCCGCCCGATCGAGAACGCCGAATTCGGCGACCTGGGGAAGTCCCTGCCGTCGCAGCCGCAGATACCGGTTCATGTTCTCCGGCGTCGGGGGCGGATCGTAAAGCGCGCGATCGGTAACGCTGCCGAGAACCAGGTCGACGTTCTGGAACGTCTGGAACGAGTGCTCGGCCATCGAATGCGCCAGGTTGCGCAAATCCGACTGGTTTTGTGCGAGCACATTGGCCCGCGCTTCCAGCGCCTTCCACGCCAGCAGGCCGACGACGCAGACGATCAGCAGGCATGAAAACGCGAAAATGAGCGTGAACGGCGTCAGCCAACGCCTGTCAAACATCTTCATCGAAGCGGTCCCGGCATTTCCCCGGCAACATACTAGGCCGATGGGATTACAAGCCGCTTAGTAACCAGGTTCCGTCCCGCCAATGCTGGCAGCATGGTTATGCCTTGGTTAAGGTTTTTCGACCGCTGCACGCCGGCGGCCTCCCCGCTGCCCACATTGTCGCACATTCGGGGCCTTGAAAATGCCGGCTAGAGCGTTCACTGGTAGCTCGATGATGCAGGGTGATCATACCGTTGCGCGATCGGAGATCGGAAATCGGCTGGGCCGATTGCCGTTCGTCGTGTTGCTAACGGTCGGCCTGCTGCTTTCGCTGATCCATTGTGCCGGCGATCTGGGCCTTGCCAGCCTCCACGGGCCAACCGTGGCCGTGAATCTCGACCAGGGGCCTACTCCGGATACTCCCGAGCAACAATTACCGTGCCACAGCGGTCATTGCCTGTCCCACGTGACCGCCCAACAGGTGGCGACCGTGGCCACACAAGCTCACCTGATCCCGCGAGCCCCTGCATTCGGCGAGGAGCAATCCCCGCCCGCGCTCGCCGGACTTCCGCTGTTCAAACCACCCCGCGCCTGATCTCCCGCGTGGCCTTTTAGGCCCGCCGGCTTGTCCCGTTGCCGCTCCACCGGCAACGCGACGGCTTCTGCGCGCATTCAGGAATGGTTTGACGAAGTCGCGAGCGTTCGAAGCTCGTCGCGGGATATTTGCAATGGTCAGAATTTGGTTGCTGGCGGCAGCGCTGCTGCTCGGCGCGGCGTTTCCCCTCGCCGCCGACGAAAAGCCCGGCGGTGAACACCACGACGACAGGGCGGTCAAACTCAGCGGGCGCCAGCTCGACGCCGGCAAGTTCGCGATCGCGGAAGCCGGCGGCGGCGTGCTGAGCAAACGCATTATCGTGCCCGGCGCCATCGTTCCCAGCGGCGACCACATCGCCCGCGTGGCGGTGCGATTGCTCGGCACCGTCGCGGAGTTGCGCAAGCGCCTCGGCGATCCGGTGCAGGTCGGCGAGGTCGTCGCCGTCATCGAAAGCCGCGAAGTGGCCGATGCCAAGAGCGAATACCTCGCCGCGCGCCTGGTGTTCGACCTGCAACAGACCTTGTTCAATCGCGCCAGATCGCTGTTCGACGGCAAGGTTCTCAGTGAAAACGATTTCCTACGGGCGCGCACCACGTTCGAAGATGCACGCGTCAAGCACGACGTCGCCCGCCAAAAACTGTTCGCCCTCAGTCTCACCGCCGAGCAGATCGAGGCCTTGCCGCAGCAGCCGGTTGAGACGCTGCGCCGGCAGGAATTGCGCGCGCCGATCGCGGGACGCGTCGCGGAGCGCCGCGTCGAACTCGGCTCGCTGGTCGGCCGCGAGGGCCAGGAAAGCGAGCTGTTCGTCATTGTCGATCTAAGCGTGGTGTGGGCCGAACTCGCGGTATCGCCTGCCGATCTGGCGACCATCCGCGAAGGCCGGAAAATCACCATCGCCGCCGGCATGGGCGGCGAGCCCTCGCCCGCCACCGTCATGTTCGTCAGTCCGCTGCTCGACAAGGAGACGCGCTCCGCCCGCGTCGTGGCCTCCGTCGATAACGCGGCGCGCCAATGGCGGCCGGGGTCGTTCATCAGCGCCGAGATCCCGATCGATGAAACGCCGGCCGCCATCGTGGTGCCCAAGGCAGCCCTGCAATTCCTCAAGGGCGAAACCGTCGTGTTCGTTCGAACCGCCGAAGGATTTGAGGCGCGTGGGATTACGCTCGGCCGACAGGACGCACGCCTCGCCGAAGTAACCGCAGGCCTGCAAGCCGGCGAGCGTATCGCGACCGCCAACACCTTCATTCTCAAGGCTGAGCTCGGCAAGACCGGGGCCGGCCACGACGATTAGAGAACACCGTGATCAGCCATATCCTCGCCTTCTCGATCCAGCGCCGCTGGCTGGTGGTCCTGTTCAGCCTGGCGGCCGTGGCGCTGGGCGCCTGGTCCCTGGCCCGGCTGCCGATCGACGCCGTGCCCGACATCACCAACAGGCAAGTGCAGGTCAACACGACCGCGCTGGCGCTGTCCCCGGCCGAAGTCGAAAAGCAGGTGACCTTCCGCATCGAGACCGCGCTGGCCGGCATCCCCGGCCTGGAGAGCACCCGTTCCTTGTCGCGCAACGGCTTTTCACAGGTGACGGCGGTATTCACCGAAAAGACCGACATCTATTTTGCGCGCCAGCAAGTCGGCGAGCGCCTGATCGAATTGCGCGCCGGTCTGCCTCCCGGTGTCGAGCCGAGGCTGGGGCCGATCTCCACCGGTCTCGGTGAAATCTACATGTGGGCCGTCGATTATGCGCCCGGCGCGCCGTCCGCTGCGGGGCAACCGGGCCAACAGCCGGATGGCTCATATCTCACCTCCGATGGGCAAAGGCTCACCTCGGAGATCGAACGCGCCGCGTATCTGCGCACGGTTCAGGACTGGATCATCCGGCCGCAACTGAAGGGCGTCCCCGGCGTCGCCGAAGTCGATTCCATCGGCGGATACGTCAAGCAATACCAGGTGCAGCCCGATCCCTCGCGGCTGGTCGCACTCGGCCTGTCGTTCAGCGATATCGTTCATGCGCTGGAGGCCAATAATGTCAGCCGTGGCGCCAGCACCATCGAGCGCAACGGCGAAGGCGTCGTGGTCCGTACCGGCGGCCGGCTGGAAACCATCTCCGATATCAGCGATGTCGTGATCGCGACGCGGGGCGCCGTCCCCATTCGCATCAGCGACGTGGCCAGCGTTGCCGTCGGCGGCGAAATCAGAACCGGCAGCGCCAGCGAGAACGGCCATGAGGCCGTGGTCGGCACCGCCCTGATGCTGATCGGCGGCAACAGCCGCACCATTGCAGCCGCGGTCGATCGCAAATTGAACGAGATACGCGGCACCCTGCCGGCCGGTATCGAAGCCAGAACCGTGCTCAGCCGGACCGAGCTGGTCGATGCCACCATCCACACCGTCGCCGCTAATCTCGGCGAAGGCGCGCTGCTGGTGATCCTGGTGCTGTTTGCCTTGCTCGGCAATTTCCGCGCGGCGCTGATCACGGCGATGGTCATCCCGCTCGCCATCCTGCTCACCGCGACCGGCATGCTGCAGGGAAAAATCAGCGCCAATCTCATGAGCCTCGGCGCGCTCGATTTCGGCCTGATCGTCGACGGCGCGGTGATCATCGCGGAGAACGCCCTTCGCCATCTGGCCGAACGCCAGGCCGCGACCGGCCGGTCGCTGACGATCGCGGAGCGGTTGGCGACGGTGCAGGCGTCGGCGGAGGAGATGATCGGGCCCAGCGTTTATGGGCAGGCGATCATCATCCTGGTCTACGTGCCGCTGCTGACCCTTACGGGTGTGGAAGGCAAGATGTTCGAGCCGATGGCGCTCACGGTCATTCTGGCGCTGGTCTCGGCTTTCGTGCTGTCGGTTACCTTCGTGCCGGCGCTGATCGCCATTTTCGTCACCGGCCGGGTGACCGAGGGCGACAACGCCGCGGTGTGCTATCTGAAATCCGGTTACGCGCCGCTGTTGGAATACGCGGTTGCTCGCCCGCTGCGAGCCATCATCGGCGCCGCGATCCTGTTCGCCGCGGCACTGCTGCTGTTTTCACGCCTCGGCGGCGAGTTCATCCCGACGCTCGATGAAAAGAACGTCCTGCTCAGCGCGTCGCGGATTCCGAGCACATCGCTCGATCAGGCCCAGCGCATGCAGCTCGACGTCGAGAAGGCGATCAGCCGCCTGCCGCAAGTGGCGTTCGTGTTCACCAAGACCGGCACCGCGGAAACCGGCTCGGATCCGATGCCGCCCAATATCTCCGATACCTACATCATCCTGAAGCCGCAGGCCGAATGGCCGGACCCTTCGCTCGGCAAGGCGGAGCTGCTGGAGCAGATGGAAGCCGCCGTGCGGGAGCTGCCGGGCAACAACTACGAATTCACCCAGCCGATCCAGATGCGATCGAACGAATTGCTGGCGGGGGTGCGAACCGACCTGGCGGTAAAAGTGTTCGGTGACGAATTCGGCCCCTTGCAGGACAGCGCCGACCGGATCGCCGCGATCCTGCGCGGCATCAATGGCGCCACCGACGTCAGGGTCGAACAATCGGCCGGCCTGCCGGTGCTCGACATCACCGTGGACAAGGCCGAAATCGCCCGGCGCGGCCTCAACCTCTCGGCGGTCCAGGATGTGATCGGCACCGCCATCGGAGGACGCGACGCCGGCACCATCTACGAGGGCGACCGGCGGTTTCAAATCGTGGTGCGGCTGCCCGATCTGGTCCGCAACGACCTCGATATTCTCAAGAACCTGCCGGTCTCGCTGCCGCAGGCCGGCGCCACGGTGCCGCTGGGCCAACTGGCCTCGTTCAGGACCAGCGAGGGGCCCAACCAGGTCAGCCGCGAAAACGGCAAACGCCGGGTCGTCGTGACCGCCAACGTCCGCAACCGGGACATTGCTTCCGTCGTCGAAGAAGCCCGTGGGCAGATCGCGGCGAAGGTGACGCTGCCATCCGGCTATTGGCTTTCCTGGGGCGGACAGTTCGAGAACCTGACCGCCGCGCGCCAGCGGCTCCAGATCGTGGTGCCGGCCTGCTTTGCGCTGATCCTGATGCTGCTGTTCAGCGCCCTCGGGTCGGCGCGCGACGCGCTGCTGGTATTCAGCGCGGTGCCGCTGGCGTTGACCGGCGGCGTACTGGCGCTGTGGCTGCGCGGCATGCCGTTCTCGGTCTCCGCCGCGGTCGGCTTTATCGCGCTGTCGGGGATCGCGGTGCTCAACGGGCTGGTGATGCTGACCTTCATCAAGCAGCTGATGGCGCGGGGCCGCAACCGGCTGGAGGCCATTCATGAGGGCGCACTGACCCGGTTGCGACCGGTCGCGATGACGGCCCTGGTGGCGTCGCTCGGCTTCGTTCCGATGGCGCTGGCGACGGGCACCGGCGCGGAAGTTCAACGGCCGATCGCCACCGTCGTGATCGGCGGCCTGATCAGCGCGACATTGCTCACTCTGCTGGTGCTCCCGGCGCTCTATGCCGTGTTCGGCCGCGACCGGCCAAAGGATGCCGTGGAGTTGGAGCCGCTACGGAGCGCGGCGGAATGACGTTGCATCGTCGCGTGATCGTGGACGGCCCCGGGGTGCTTAACCTCGCCCCGCGTGCGGGGAGAGGTACGTCGCCTGATACGATTCGATTTCGGAAACGTTGAACTAATCCTTTTTGAGATAATCAAAAACCACCTCGCCAAGGCCCAGGGTCAGGTCGGCAATGTAGTGACTGGCCGAGATCACTTCGCGCACCGGCAAACGGGCGACGTCGCACATGGCGTGCTCGAATAGCTGCAGCGCCGCCGGGCCGGTCCAGGCGCCCTTGAGCGTGACGTCCTGCAGATAATAGCGCACCAGCTCGCAGATGCGCGGCGAGCAGTCGACATGGGGGATAATCTTGATCATGAAGGCAGGCTTGGCCATCGCCTTGGCCAGCGGTGCCAGGTCGATCTCGCGGTGCTTGTACCCCATGGTGGCCGTCACACAGAGCACCGAGCCGTAGTGCAGCGTGCCGACCAGCGTCTCCTGTTCGTGCGACAGTTTGGGGGTCGCGAGCTTCTTCGGAAATCCCCAGATCTCGCGGCCGCCGGCGATCGGCGAATTATCATCCAGATACATCGCGTGGACGTAGCCGCCTTCCTGCACTTCGC
>JAQGJF010001026.1 GCA_028290765.1 Tardiphaga sp. | reverse complement strand
CGCCGTCGGGCGCATTTCGCCGGATTATCTCTGCATGGACGGCACCATTCCGCGCGGCGCGCTGCCGGAGGCGCTGGCGCGGATCCGCGGCCTGTCGGAAAAATATGGCCTCGGCGTCGCCAATGTGTTTCATGCCGGCGATGGCAACCTGCATCCGCTGATCCTGTACGATGCAAACAAGCCCGGCGAGATGGACAAGGCCGAAGCCTTCGGCGCCGACATTCTTCGATGCTGCGTCGAACTCGGCGGTGTGCTGACCGGCGAACACGGCGTCGGCATCGAGAAGCGCGACCTGATGCCGGAAATGTTCAGCGAGATCGACCTCAACCAGCAGCAGCGGCTGAAATGCGCCTTCGACCCGCAGGGACTGCTCAATCCCGGAAAAGTGTTTCCGACCCTGCATCGCTGCGCCGAACTCGGCCGCGTGCATGTCCATGGCGGCAAGCTGGCGTTTCCAGATCTGCCAAGGTTTTAAACGAATGAAAGCGATCGGCTTCGCGTCTCGGCACCGCGTCGGTTCTCTTGCTTACCCTCCCCTGGAGGGGGAGGGTCGGCGTGCATTGCGCAAAGCGCGATGCGCGACGGGGTGGGGTGCGCGGCGGACAACACCGGGTGGAGGGGGTGCGGATGAACAATCACCCCACCCCGATCGCTTACGACGAAGCTGCGCTTCGTCGCGAGCGATCGACCCTCCCCCTCCAAGGGAGGGTAAGAACGCGCCGAATGCGGAGCGATCGTGGACACACTGAAAGTACGCGACGCACAGGACGTCGAGCAGGTGGTGCGCGCTGCGCTCGACAGTGAGCAGCCGCTGGAAATCATCGGCCACGGCACCAAACGCGCGATCGGGCAGCCGATGGCGACCAATGCGCTGCTCGATCTGTCGGCGTTGAACGCGGTCACGGCCTATGAGCCGAACGAGCTGATCATCACCGTCCAGGCCGGCGCGCCGCTGGCCGACGTGCTGTCGCTGATCGATTCGAAAAACCAGCAATTCGCGTTCGAGCCGATGGACATTTCGCAGCTGTTGGGCACGGCGGCGAACGGCGGGACCGTCGGCGGCATGATCGGGGCCGGCCTGGCCGGGCCGCGCCGCATCAAGGCCGGTGGCGCCCGCGATCATCTTTTGGGGGCGCACGCGGTGTCCGGCTTCGGCGACAGTTTCAAGGCCGGTGGGCGCGTGGTGAAGAACGTCACCGGCTACGACCTGTGCAAGCTGCTGGCGGGGTCCTGGGGTACGCTCGCCGTCATGACCGAGGTGACGCTGAAGGTGATGCCGCGGGCCGAGAGCGAACGCACTTTGGTGCTGCGCGGGCTCGACGATGTCACGGCCAACCAGGCGATGACCGCGGCGCTGGGGTCGCCGTTCGACGTGTCCGGGGCGGCGCATGTGCCGGCCTCGGCGTTTCATCCGGCGGAGGGCGCGCTGGCCGATCTCGGATCGCCGCGGCAGTCCGTGACCTTGCTGCGGCTGGAGGGCATCACGGCCTCCGCGAACCATCGGGCGATTTCGCTCGGCGCCGCGCTGGCGCCGTTCGGCGCCTGCGACGTCGTCGCGGACGAGATGTCCGCGGCGCTCTGGAGCGCCATTCGCGATGCCGCGCCGTTCGCGGCCGCCGGCATGCTGGGCGCATGGCCGGTGTGGCGGATCGTCTGCCCGCCGGCGTCGGGGGGCGCGCTCGGCCAGGCGCTGGTACGCGAGACCGGCGGCGACGTCATCTATGATTGGGGCGGCGGGTTGATCTGGGCGGCGCTGCCGCCCTCGGCCGATGCCCGGGCCGCGCAGCTGCGCCAGCGTGTCGGGGCGGTCGGCGGTCACGCCACGCTGATCCGCGCTACCGAACCGGTGCGGCGTGCCGTCGATGTCTTTCATCCGCAGGGGGGCGGTCTGGCGGCACTGGGCGAGCGTGTCCGGCAATCATTCGACCCGAAACACATCCTCAATCGCGGCCGGCTGGCGCGGGGTTCTGCGACATGAAAACCGAATTCACCCTGGCCCAGTTGGCCGATCCCGATATCGCCGAAGCCGACAAGATTTTGCGCGCCTGCGTGCATTGCGGTTTCTGTACCGCGACCTGCCCGACCTATGTGCTGCTCGGCGACGAGCTGGATAGCCCGCGCGGCCGGATCTATCTCATCAAGGAGATGCTGGAGAAGGACAAACCGCCGACCAAGGAGGTGGTCAAGCACATCGACCGCTGCCTGTCCTGCCTCGCCTGCATGACGACCTGTCCTTCCGGCGTGAACTACATGCACCTGGTCGACCAGGCGCGCGTGAGAATCGAGGAGGACTATTCCCGGCCGCTCGCCGAGCGGGCGTTGCGCGCGCTGCTGGCGTGGGTGCTGCCGCGTCCCGGGCTGTTTCGTGCCAGCATGGTTCTGGCGCGCCTGGCGCGGCCTTTGGCGGCGTTGCTGCCGTCCTCGAACGAGCTTCCAACGCCGACCGTTTTGAGCCGAATCAAGGCCATGCTGGCCCTCGCGCCGGCGGCGCTTCCGGCGCCCGGACCCGCGCCGGGAAGCGTCTTTCCGGCGTCCGGGACCCGGCGCGGCCGGGTTGCGCTGTTGCAGGGATGCGCCCAGCAGGTGTTGGCGCCGCGCATCAACCAGGCGGCCATCAGCCTGTTGACCCGTCACGGCATCGAGGTTGTGCTGGTCAGGGACGAGCAGTGCTGCGGTGCGCTGACCCACCATCTTGGCCGTGACGGCGATGCCAAGGCGCGGGCGCGGGCCAATATCGGCGCCTGGCTTGCGGAAGCCGACCGGGGTGGCCTCGACGCCATTCTGGTGACGACATCGGGGTGCGGAACGGTGATCAAGGACTACGGATTCATGCTGCGCGAGGACAATGATTTCGCCGCTCCCGCCGCACGGATATCGGCGCTCGCCCGCGACATCACCGAATTTGTCGACGCCATCGACCTGCCTGCGCAAGCGCAACGGAGCGATCTCGTCATCGCCTATCACTCCGCATGTTCGCTGCAGCACGGACAGAAAATCACGCAGCTTCCGAAAGAATTGCTTTCCAAGAACGGATTCGTGGTGAAAGATGTACCCGAGAGTCATTTGTGTTGCGGTTCGGCGGGAACGTACAACATTCTCCAGCCTGACATTGCGGGCAGATTGCGTGATCGAAAGGTCGCCAACATCGCGACGGTCAAGCCGGACATGATCGCCGCCGGCAATATTGGATGCATGGTGCAGATTGCCGGTGGAACGTCAGTCCCTGTGGTCCACACGATTGAGCTTCTCGATTGGGCGACAGGTGGTCCGCGGCCAGGATTGAACTAACAATCGATTTAAGGCCCCGCGCTAAAGCGGAAGACTTGAAACGCCTGATGGATATGGATCAGCGGCAACAGGAGGACCACGATGGCTAAAGGCAAAAAGGGTAAAAAAGGCAAGAAGGCTAAGAACAAAAAGAAGCTTCTGACGGCTAAGACCAAATCCGCGAAGAAGGCATCGAAGAAGTCCGCCAAGAAATCGAAAAAGACGGCCAAGAAAGCTGCAAAGAAAACCGCCAAGAAGGCTGCGAAGAAGACGGCCAAAAAATCTGCGAAGAAATCCGCCAAGAAGTCGGCGAAGAAAACAGCCAAGAAAGCCGCCAAGAAAGCCGCACCGAAAAAGGCTGCCAAAAAGAGTGCGGCTAAATCAGCGGCGCCCGCACCGGCACCCACGCCGGCTCCCGTGGCTCCGAAACCGGCTCCCAAGCCTCGCGCCCCGAGACCGCCCAAGCCCGCTCCGGCCCCGGTCGCCGCAGTTGAGCCCGCGACGCCGAGCTGGGCTTCGCCCGCGCCAAGTCAGGCTTCAACGCCGGACCATTCGGAAACCCATCATTCCGGGTCTCATGGCTCGACGAGCTATGGTTCCGATCATGGCTCGGGCGATCACGGCGATACCAACTAGCACCTGACCCAGCAGCGCTTGGCGCTGTCGGCAGGCCCGGCTCACCTGGCTGGCTCGACTATCCTGAAGGCCGCAACGCTCGTCGTTGCGGCCTTTGGCATGTCGGCGGACCCGTCGCCGGCGTACCGGCCAGGCAGGGTGGCGGGGCGAATCGCGATCCGCCGGGTACCGGCGAAATTGTCACGCGGTTCCAGATCGCTCAGCCGGAAGCGAGCTTTGATCGCCCCATAACACCCCAAAATTGTTGTTCTAATGCAACACCCGGCAACAACATGGCGAGGAAACCCTGGAACGCCTAAAAAGTCGGCACTTGCTTGTCTTTTTTGCTTCCCGCAACCGCTGCCGCACCGCAGATTGCCGTCAGGTTAACGAATTTCGCGACAGTCGGTATCGGGTTGCCCCTGGGGGCGTCGGCGGGCTGAATTTTAATGTGATGGGGAACGTCATGAAGAAAACAATCTTGTCAGTCGCAGCAGTGCTCGCGATCGGTGCCGGCGCAGCCTCGGCGGCTGATCTACCGGCGAAGGTTTACAAAAAGGCTCCGCCGGTCGTCGCGTTCGACCCCTGGGATGTCGCCTTCGGCAGCGCGATCATGAACGACTACGTGTTCCGCGGTATCACCCAGTCCAACCACAAGCCGTCGGTCGCCGCCTATTTCGAGCCGCGCTACAACGTCACCAAGGACGTCCAGCTCTACATCGGTACCTCGTTCGAAAGCATCTCCTTCCCGAACCGCGCCGCTGGCGAAGTCGATATCTACGGCGGTGTCCGCCCGACCATCGGCATGTTCGCGTTTGACTTCGGTGTCTGGGGTTACCTGTATCCGGGTGGGCAGTGCTTCCAGTCGCAGGCGTTCTGCGGCAAGGACATCTCGTTCGCGGATGCCGCCACCGGCGGTCTGCCGATCAACGGCAACTTCGCCAAGAAGAGCGCAAGCTTCTACGAAGGCTATGCCAAGGTGAACATCACGCTGAATGACCAGTTCGCGATCGGCGCCAACGAATTCTACTCGCCGAACTTCCTGAACCTCGGCGCCTGGGGCAACTACGCTTCGGTCACCGCCAAGTACACCGCGCCGAGCACGATTTTCGGTTCCACCGGTATCGGCATGTACGTCTCCGGCGAGTACGGCCGCCAGTGGCTTGGAACCTCTGACGCGTTCTATGGAACCGGTGCAGGTACCGTTTATGCGAACGGCATTCCCGAGCCCAGCTACAACACCTGGAATATCGGCGTCGGCTTCACCTACAAGGTCTTCACGCTCGACCTGCGCTACTCCGACACCGATCTGTCGAAGGGCTCCTGCAACGCCTTCACCAGCGACAACACCGCGACCAAGGCGACCGCTTCCAGCGTCTCCCTCATCAATCCGCTCGGCTTCGAATC
>JAQGJF010001016.1 GCA_028290765.1 Tardiphaga sp. | reverse complement strand
CTGGTTGCCGAGGTGCTGATCCATCATCTCGATACGCTGCGCATGCTGCTGGGTCCGTTGCAGGTGACGGCGGCGGGATTGAGCCGCAGTTGCGCCGACCTCGCCGGCGAAGACAGCGCGGTGATCCAGCTCAAGGCGCAAGGTGGCGCCAATGTCACGGTGTTTGCGAGTTTTGCCGCGAATGGATTTCCGGCGGTGCAGATTGACCGGCTCGACGTGCTCGGCGACAAGGGCTCGATCCGGCTCGATGGTCCGCTGCTGACTTGTTCCGGCGACAATCCGGGCGAGCAGCGTTACGACCTCGCGGTCGAGTATCAAGGCTCCTACAACAGGACCATCGCGCATTTCGTCCACGCTTTGCGCGACGGTACGCCGTTCGGGACCGCGCCCGCCGACAATCTTGAGACGCTGAAACTGGTCGAGGACTGCTACCGGCTCTCCGGCTGGGAAGACAACCAATGACATCGACCTCGCTGCCATCGCAGGAAGCTCCCGCGCTATCGCGCGAGGAAGAACAGGCCGAAGTGATCCGGCGGCTGGAAGAGGACATCATCTTCGGTCGCTTCGCGCCGGGTTCGCGGCTGGTCGAAGACACGCTGATGGCCCGCTACGACGTCAGCCGGCATTTCGTTCGCCAGGCGCTGTTCCAGCTCGAACGCCAGGGCATCGTGCTGCGCGAAAAGAACATCGGCGCCACGGTGCGGTTCTATTCCGGCGAGGAGGTTCGCCAGATCTACGACGTCCGCGAAATGCTGACGCGACAAGCGGCTTTGATGATCGCCCTGCCCGCGCCCAAGACCCTGATCGAACAGCTCAAGGCATTGCAGGCGCAATATTGCATCAAGGCCGACGTGCAGGACCTGCGCGGCATCCATGAAGCCAACGACGCCTTCCACGTCGCGCTGTTTTCCGCCTGCGGCAATCCCTATCTGGTGCGTTCGTTGCAGGATTACATGAACCTGACGCTGCCGATGCGCGCCAAGAACCTCGCCGACCGCGAAGGACTGGAACTGTCGCGCCGCCAGCACGAGATCATGATCGAATTGCTGCAGGGCCGCGATAACTGGGCGCTGGCGCAGCTCTGCGTCGAGCATATGCAATACAGCAAGGCGGATTATCTGGGGCGGATTTCGGACTCGTAGCCCGGATGAGCGGAGCGATATCCGGGTTCGCTGCTTTCCCGCATGTCGCTACGGTCATGCGGACTACGGGCCTGCACCTCAGTCGGCTCTCGCCGACCGAGGCGTATCCCGGAATGACAAAAGTTACTTCGGCTTCCACACCTTGCCGGCATCGCCGGCGAACTCGATGCTGCAGAAGGCGCCGCCCTGGTAGAAATCGCCGACCGGATCCGGCTTGAGCTTGGCCTGCTCGGCCATGGCGTGCTCGCGAAAATCCTCGGAGCGGCCGGTCGGGCGATAGCCCAGTTCATAGGCCCGCGAATTGTCCCACCAGGCCCGCTCGTTGTACGACGCACCGTAAATCACCTCGAAATGAATGTCGGGGTGATCGAGACCGATGCGGCAGAGCTGCACCAGGTCCTCGGGCTTGAGCCAGATCGACATCCGCCGGTGATCCAGCGGTTCATCGCCGAAATTGCCGATCCGGATGCAGGTGACCTTGAGGCCGTATTTGTCGGCATAGAGGGAGCCTATGGCTTCGCCGAACGCCTTGCTGACGCCATAGCGGCTGTCGGGCCGCACCGTCACATCGGTATTGATCCTGGTGTGGCGCGGATAGAACCCCACCGCATGGTTCGACGAGGCGAAGACCACGCGCTTGACGCCCTTCTTGTAGGCAGCCTCGAACAGATTGTAGCAGCCGATGATATTGGACTGCAGGATATTGTCCCATGGACCTTCGACCGAGAAGCCGCCGAGGTGAATGATGCCGTCGACCCCCTCGCAGATGGCTTCGACCTGCGCCATGTCGGCGAGGTCGGCGGCCAGGAATTTCTCGTTTTTGCCCAGATCGGCCGGAGCCTTCAGGTCGGACAGCAACAGGTCCGGATAGATCGGCGGCAGCAACTGCCGCAACCTTGTGCCGACTCCGCCCGAAGCGCCCGTCAGGAGAATGCGTGACATTTAAACCTCATCGTTTCAGTGAACCGAGCTTGGCGCGGCAGCTACCGCCCCGCTTCAGGCGGTTCACTTGCTGTCACCGGTCGGGAATGATAGCAAGCGAAAAAACCTGAAGCCGCAACAACGGGGAACGCGCCATGTCAGATCACTCCATCGCTTCGTCCGAGGGCTGGCGGCCGGCGACGCGCTATCCCGATCCCTGCATCCACGCCATCGACCCCCGCTTCGAAAAATACTGGCTGAAACTGTCGGCGGTGGAGCGGCTGGCCACCGGGCTGCGCTGGGCCGAGGGCCCGGTCTGGTTCGGCGACGGCCGCTATCTGTTGTGCAGCGACATTCCCAACAACCGCATTCTCAAATGGGAAGAAGAAACCGGCGCGGTGAGCATTTTCCGCAAACCGTCGAATTTCGCCAACGGCCACACCAGGGACCGCCAAGGCCGCCTCGTCGGCTGCGAGCACGGCGGCCGCCGCGTCACCCGCACCGAACATGACGGCTCGATCACGGTGCTGATGGACAGCTTTGAAGGCAAGCGGCTGAATTCACCGAATGACGTGGTGGTGAAATCCGACGGTTCGATCTGGTTCACCGACCCGGTGTTCGGCATTCTTGGTGACTACGAAGGCTACAAGGCGGAATCCGAGATCAGCCAGAATGTCTACCGGATCGATGGCAAGACCGGCGCGGCGACCATTGTGGCCGACGACGTATTCGGGCCCAACGGTCTCTGCTTCTCGCCGGACGAGAAAATTCTCTATGTCGTGGAATCGCGCGGCGTGCCGACGCGGAAAATCCTGGCTTACGACGTGGCCGGAAACGGCGACAAGATCACCAACAAGCGCATCTTCATCGACGCTGGTCCCGGCACTCCCGACGGCATGCGCTGCGACATCGACGGCAATCTATGGTGCGGCTGGGGCATGGGCGATCCGGAACTGGACGGCGTCGTCGTCTATGCGCCCGATGGCGTGTTGATCGGCCGCATCGCGCTGCCCGAACGCTGCGCCAACCTTTGCTTCGGCGGGCTGAAGCGCAACCGGCTGTTCATGGCGTCGAGCCAGTCGATCTATGCGCTGTATGTCAACACGCAGGGCGCGCCGGGGGGATAGGCCGCCCGCGCGCAAGCGTACCGTCCGGCGAGATCGACCAAGCGGTCAGCGGTTCAAGACGAACTAGCCACCGAGATAGGCGCGCAGCAGGTCTGGATTCTGCAGCAAGCCACCCGCGCTATCCTCGGCGACGACCCTGCCCGTCTCGAATACATAGGCGCGGTCGGCGACCGACAGCGCGTTGTGGACGTTCTGCTCGACCAGGACGATGGTGATGCCCTGATCGCGCAACAGGCGGATCACCGCGAGCACCTCCTGCATGATCATGGGGCTCAGCCCAAGACTCGGTTCGTCAAGCAGCAGCACCCGCGGCGCCGACATCAAGGCGCGGCCGATCGCCAGCATTTGCTGCTCGCCGCCCGACAGCGTCCCCGCCAACTGGGTGCCGCGCTCGCGCAGCCGCGGGAAACGCTCCAGGACCACCTCGGTCCGCCGTTTCACCTCCGCGCGATCCTTGCAGATGTAGGCGCCGAGGCCGAGATTTTCCTGTACCGACAATTCGGGCCAGACGCGCCGCTCCTCGGGACAATGCGCGATGCCGCCGCGCACGATCAGGTCCGGCCTTTGCCCTGCGATCGAGATGCCGTCGAGCAGGATATCGCCGGCCGCCGGCTTGATCAGGCCGGAGATCGCGCGCAGCGTCGTGCTCTTGCCGGCGCCATTGGCGCCGATCAGGGCGATGACCTCGCCCGGCAAAACGCACAGGCTGATGCCGTGCAGCGCCTTGGCCTTGCCATAGGCGGCATCGACATTGCGAAGTTCGAGAACGGGCTTGGACGTGCTCATATCGCGGGCTTGCCGAGATAGGCTTCAATGACGTCGGAGTTGCTGCGGATGTCGTCCGGGACGCCCTCGGCGATCTTGCGGCCAAAATTCAGCACGACGATCCGGTCGGATACTTCCATCACCAGCGCCATGTTGTGTTCGACCAGCAGGATCGCCTCGACACCGTCTCCGACCAGCGACTTGAGGACCTGTCCCAGTTGCTGCGCCTCCTGGGTATTGAGGCCGGCGGCCGGCTCATCCAGCATCAACAATTGCGGACCGGCACCGAGCGCCACCGCGACCTCCAGCAACCGCAATTCGCCGCACGACAGCGAATCCGCCTCGGCGTTGATACGCGCGGTCAATCCGACCTTGTCGATGACGAGGGCGGCTTCGTCGCGAAGCTGCTTCTCGCGGGCCCGCTCGCGCTTGCCGGGAAACAGCGTGCGGAGCAGCGACCGGTTGCCGTGCCGGTGCCGCGCCGTCAGCACGTTGCCGAACACGGTGAGGCCCTTGAGGACATTGGTCTTCTGAAACGTGCGGATCAGCCCGTCCTGGGCGATGGCATAGGGCGGCCAGCCGGTGATGTCGGCCTCGAGATACATCACGTTTCCGGCACTGGGCTTGAAGAAACCGGTGATGAGGTTGAGGCAGGTGGTCTTGCCGGCACCATTCGGTCCGATCAGGCTGACAATCTCGCCGGGACGAATCGCGAAGCTGATATCCGACAGCGCGGTGAGGCCGCCAAAATGCTTCGAGACGTTCCTGACCTCAAGCATCCCCGGGCACTCCCACAGCGCGGGTCTCGTGCCGCCTGGTAATGAAGCCCATGATGCCGCGCGGCAGGAACAGCACCACCGCGATCACCATCAAGCCGAAGATCGAGAATCGAAGTTCCTTGAAGTCGCGCAGGAATTCCTCGAGCAGCACCACCATCACCGCGCCGACCACCGGGCCCAGCAGCGTACCTTTGCCACCGGCCAGCACCATGATGATCATCGTGATCATGAAGGAGAAGCCGAACACTTCCGGCCCGACGAACGAAACATAGTTGGCGTAAAATCCGCCAGCGAGGCCGGCGATGGCCGAGGCCAAAACGAAGGTCAGCAGTCCGAAGTGGAACGGGGAAATGCCGACCGACTGGGCGACGAAACGATTCTCCCGCACGGCAATCGCGGCGCGGCCGATATTGGAATAGACAAAGCGCCAGGACACGTAGAGCGACACGGCCGCCAGCAGCAGCCCGACATAATAATAAGCCGTCTTCTGCCGCAAGGCGTCGCCGGCCAGCGCCCAGCCCGGCTTTTCAATCCCGGAAATTCCCATCGGACCGTTGGTGAGGCCGATCCAGTTGTTGGCGATCAGCCGCAGCACCTCGGCAAAGCAAAGCGTCACGATCACGAAGAACGGTCCGCGCAGCCGCAAGGTAATGGCGCCTATCAGCAGGCCGAACAACGCCGCCACCACCGCGGCGGCGATCACCGCGACATGAAACGGCATCTTGGCCTGGGTCGACAACAGGGCCACCGCATAGGCGCCGACCCCGAGAAAGGCGGTATGACCGAGCGAGAATTCGCCGACATAACCGACGATGAGGTTGAAACTGGTGGCCAGCATCACGGAGAACATGATCATCACGCCGATATGCAGGGCATACTGATTTTGCACCAGAAGCGGCGCCAACAAGGCGACGGCCAAGATCCCCAACAGACAATTGCGCTCGAAGATCATCAGGCGCGCTCGGCGTGTTTGCCGAACAGCCCGTAAGGCCGTACCAGCAGCATCGCGATCACCAGGCCGAAACCGATGGCATCGACATATCCGGTTGCCATGTAGCCTCCCCAGAGATTCTCGGACACGCCGAGGATCAGCCCGCCGATGATGGCGCCGACAAAGCTTCCCATGCCGCCGAGAATGACCACCACGAACGCCTTGAGACTGACGACGTCGCCGATGTTGGCCTGCGCCACATAGATCGAGCCGAGCAGCATCCCGGCGGCGCCGGCGAGCGCGGCGCCCAGCGCCAGCGTGAACCCGTAGATATGGCTGGTGCGAATGCCGGCCAGTTGCGCGGCCATGGGATCCTGAAAGGTCGCCCGCATCGAGCGCCCAAGCGTGGTTTTCTGGATCAGGAGATGCGCCGCCAGGATCAACGCCGCCGAAATCGCCACCAGCACCAGCCGCGACTGGGTGATGACGACGGGTCCGAGAAACAGCGGCTTGTTGGCAAACGGCGAGATCACCTTTTGCGGAGCCGTGCCGACGATCAATAGAGCGGTATTGGTCAGGAAGATCGAGAGGCCGATCGTGAGCAGGATGGTGGGCTCCTCCCCCTTGCCGCGCACCCGGGCCATCAGAAACCGGTCGATCAGGTAGCCGCCGATGGCGAGGCTAAGGACGACGATCGCCAGCGTCACGAAGAAATTCAAGCCGGCGAGGTCGGTCAGCGCCCAGCCGAGCAGACCGCCGACCACATAGAGCTCACCATGCGCAAAATTCACCACGCGCATCAGGCCGAACACCAGGGTCAGGCCCAGCGCGGAGAGTGCGTAGAATGTTCCTATAACCAGGCCATTCGCCAGCAGTTGCAGAAACAGATCCATGGATGCCTCATCAGGCGTTGGATGATGGAAGAACCGGCGGAGGCGCGATGCAGCGTCTCCGCCGCAACTTTCAACGCTCGACGGTGGTGCTGGCCGCGACCGTCGGGATGCCTTTCAGCAGCTGAACCAGAACGACGGTGAAGCCGCTGGCCTGGCCTTTCTCGTCGAATTCGAAATGCCCGTTCGGCCCGTCATACTTGGTCTTGCCGAGCGCTTCGCGGAGCTTTTCCGGATCGGTGGAGCCGGCGCGGCCGATCGCATCGACCAGGATGTTCACGGCGTTATAACCGGCCGCGGAGTATTTGCCCGGCGCTTCCTTGTAGCGGGCGGTGTAGGCCTCGACGAACGCCTTGTTCTTCGGCGTGGTCATGGTCGAGGCATAGGGCACCGCGGCGTAGATGCCTTCCGACGACTCTCCCGTCAGCTTGATGAAATCGGCGGTGGCCCACGAACCGACCCCGAACACCTTGGTGGCAAGACCGAGCTCGGCCTTCTGCTTGACCAGGATCGATCCATCCTGGGTTTCGGCGGCGACGAAGACGCCATCGGCGCCTGAGGATTTCAGCTTGGTCAGCAGGGTGTAGAAGTCGGAAGTTCCGTGCTCGAAATATTCCTTCATGACGGTGGTGGCACCGAGCGCCGTCATCTGCTTTTCGAATTCGGCGACACCGCCGCGACCGAAATCGTCATTGACGCCGATATAGGCGACCTTGCGCAGCTTCAACTGATCGTAGAGGATTTTGGAGAACGACTTGGCCAGCTGCGCGTCGGTCTCGGTGGCGCGGAAGAACCAGGGATTGCCCTTCTCGGTCAGTTCGGCGCTCGACGACACGCCGGTGATCAGCGGCAGTTTGTAATTGGCGGCCACCGGCATCACGGCCAGCGTCGATGAACTGCAGAAGGCGCCGGAGATCGCGACCACCTTGTCGCGCTGGATCAGCTTCTCCGCGGCATTGACGGAGTTGGCCGGCTTGCATTGGCCGTCTTCGATGATCAATTCGACCTTCTTGCCGAGCACCCCGCCTCTGGCGTTGATTTCATCGAGCGCCAGCTTGGAACCGTTGACATCGGTGTTGCCGTTGTAGGCGACCGATCCGGTGATCGGCTGGATCAGGCCGATCTTGATGGTTTCCTGCGCCTGTGCGCCGGCGGCGCCGAGCATCAGACCGAGGATTCCGATCGACAAACTGTTACGTCCTATCATCATCTTCTCCTGCCTTCGTTGAACTGGAACATCACGTTGGGTGGGAACCGCATCAGCCGGGTCGCTTTCGAAACAGCGCGAGGAAACGTTCACGCAGCACCGACCAGAGCAGGCTTCCGGCGTCGAGCGACTGGGATTGCGGCCGGGATACTGTCGCCTCGACCGGGGCTGAACCCGACGCGGCCAGCAAGGCCTGTTCGAAATTCCGGACGAATTCCGCGGTGATGCGATTGGCGATCTCCTGCATGATCGCGCCCTTGCCGAACTGCGCCAGCGATCCCGCCAGGTTGATGTCGGAGACCACTTCGACCCGGGTCGCGCCGGGAGCGCCGCCGCCGGTCAGGCGATAGGTCATGCTGCCCGAGGCGCGCGAGCTGGAACGGGAATCGGCGCCTTTGCCCGACACAATGGCGGTCCAGTCGGCGGGCCGGCTTTCGATCGCAATCTCGCCGTCGAACGCGGCGGCCATCGGCCCGACCTTCACCGACATGCGGCCCTTGTACCGATCGTCTTCGAGCTTTTCGACGATCGACGCGCCGGGCAGACATTGCGCGACGAGGGTGACGTCGTTCATCTTGCTCCAGACAACCTCGCGGGGATGATTGAGCTCAAAACTCTTTTCAATTTTCATCGGGCCGGCTCCCGCGCAGGCTGAGACGCATCAGCCCAGATCTTTGCGGCCGACGCAATCGAACGCACGATGCCCTGATAACCAGTGCAGCGGCACAGGTTGCCGCTCATGGCGATGCGGATATCGGCGTCGCTCAGATCGGCCTTGCGCCGGATCAGATCCCAGGCGCTGATCAGCATCCCCGGTGTACAGAAGCCGCATTGCAGTCCGTGCTTGTCCTCGAACGCGTCCTTCAGGACAGCCATCAGGCGATCCTGATCGAGGCCTTCCAGGGTGCGAATCTCCGAACCATCCGCAGCAACCGCAAGCGTGATGCAGGCGCGCGCCGGCTGACCGTCGATGAGGACCGTGCAGGCGCCGCAAACGCCCTGTTCACACCCCAAATGCGTCGCGGTCAGCCGCAATTCCTCGCGCAGCAGATCCGCCAGACTGGTGCGGGGTTCGACCGCGGACTGCAATTTCTTGCCGTTGATGGTGGCGGATATGTCGGTCTTCATGGCTTTCCGGCTTTTTGAACGGCACGCATGGCTGCGGTGGTGTGCAGCAGGATTTTCGACGCCGAGAAATCCCGTCCGCTGGCGGCCAATTCGTTGCGAATGACGGCGGCAAGACTATCACCGGCATGACCATCGGCGATCTTACGTGCGGCATGCACCAGCACGAGCGGCGCACCGTCCGCCGCGCCGAGGACGAGACGCGCCTTGCCGAGCGTCTTATCAATCAACGCGATCGCCATCGATTCGGCATACTCGCCGGTCTTGCGCGCCACCTTGTAGTGGCCCCAGCGTTCGCTGGCGGGTCGGCGCGGCACCACAATGGCTTCGATCAGTTCGGCATCGTTCAACACGGTCATGTACGGACCGATAGCGAAATCCGCGCTGCTCAACGTACGCCGGCCATTGGGACCTGCCAGCACGATCCGCGCTTCCAGCGCAATGACGGTGGTGAGCCAGTCCGCCGCTGGATCGGCGAGCGCGATGGCGCCGCCGATGGTGCCGCGCGTGCGCACGGCGCGATAGGCGATCTGCGATCCGACGAACGGCATCAAACCATTGCTGGCATCGGGAACCAGGCGATCCTCGAACGCGGCATGGGTGAGCAGCGCGCCGTATTGGATGCCATCCGCGCGTTCTTCGGTCTGCCGCAAGGCATCGATGCGCGTGAGGTCGACCAGTTTGTCGACCGGAGCCAGCCGCAGGTTGAGCATCGGCACCAGCGATTGCCCGCCGGCCAGCGGACGCACCAGCGCATCGCCGGCCGAAAGATGCGCGATGGCATCCTCGATCGAAGCCGCCCGGTGGTAGGTGAACGGAGCCGGCTTCATCGGCTAATCCCTTGCGCGGCAATGATCGCGCGCAGCACGCGGTCCGGCGTGGCCGGCGTTTCGCCGAGTTCGGCGCCAAGCGGCTTGAGCGCATCGTTGATGGCGTTGATGATGACCGCAGGCGGGGCAATCGCGCCGCCCTCGCCCATGCCCTTGATGCCGAACCGGGTGTGCGGCGACGGCGTTTCCATGTGCAGCACCCGCACATCGGGAACCTCGGTCGCGCCCGGAATCATGTAGTCGAGAAACGTCGAAGCCAGCGGCTGGCCGTTTTCGTCGTAGGGAATTTCCTCATACAGCGCGGTGCCGAGGCCCTGGGCCACGCCGCCGACGACCTGGCCCTCCACGATCATCGGATTCACCATCGTCCCGCAATCGTGGCACACGACATAGTCGAGCACTTCGACATGGCCGGTGCCGGGATCGACCGCGAGAACGCAGGCATGGGTCGCATAGGAAAAGGCTCCGGTGCTGCGGCCGGGCTGATAGACCGCGCTGGCTTCCAGCGCCGGCTCCTCGCCGACCGGCAGGCGCTCCGGGTGCAGGAACG
The DNA here is from genome assembly GCA_028290765.1 of Tardiphaga sp. The sequence continues at coordinate 8,913 of JAQGJF010001016.1, read as the reverse complement.
CCGCCTGCCCGATGTCGGCAAAGGACACGCTCTGCTCGCCGAAATAGACCTTGCCGTCGGCAAGCCGCACCGCATCCCGCGGCGCCTGCAGCAGATGGGCACCAATGCGCGCGATCTTCTCGGCCAGAATCGCGCAGGCGGCGGATACCGCGCCGCCCGACATGGTCATGCTGCGCGATGCGAAAGGGCCCATGCCATAGGGCGACACCGAGCTGTCGCCATGCCTGACGATGACATCCTTGACCGCAATGCCGAGTTCCTGATGGGCGACCTGGGCCAGTGTGGTCTCCAGACCCTGCCCGTGATTCTGGATGCCGACGAACAAGATAAGCTTGCCGTCCGGCGTGAAGCGGGCCAGCGCCGGTTCATAGCCGAACACCACGGGCAGACCGCGCGCCACCCATTCCGCGGTGCCGTGGGCCGACTGTTCGGTGTAGCTCGCCATGCCGAAGCCGATGAGACGACCGTCCGTTTCGCCCCGCGCCTGGCGCGCGCGAATCTCGGCAAGGCCGATGGCGTCGCGGGCACGTATCGCGCATTGCGGATAATCGCCGCTGTCATAAAGCTTGTGGGTCGCCGACTGGTACGGCATCGCCTCCGGCGGCACCATGTTGAGGATCCGCACATCGGCAGGTTCGCGATCGACCGCGCGGGCCACGGCATCGACCAGCGTCTCGATGGCAAAGCAGGCGCCGCTGCGCCCGACGCCGCGATAGGGGCCGAGCGGCGACTTGTTGGTCGCCACCGAGATCGCGCGCGCATGATAGACCGGGATGTCGTAGGGCCCGGTCATGATGCCGGCCGACATGCCGGCTTCCATCGAGGCCGTCCACGGCCAGACCGAATAGGCGCCGGCATCGACCACCACCTGCGCTTCGAGGCCGAGGATGCGGCCGGTCTTGTCGGCATAAGCGGTCAGTTCGTAGCGATGTTCGCGCGCGTGCGGCGACGCGATCAGATGCTCGCGGCGGTCCTCGATCCAGCGCAGTGGCCGGTTGAGCTTCATCGACAGAGCGGCGATCGCCAGTTCCTCGGGATGAAAATTGTTCTTGGGTCCGAACCCGCCGCCGACATCCGGCGCGATCACCCTCAGCTTGCTTTCGGAGATGCCGAGGCATTCGGCCAGAATGGTGCGAATGACATGCGGAAACTGGGTCGAGCTGAAGACCTTCAGTTCATCCAGCCGGCGATCATAATGCGCAAGGACGCCGCGTCCTTCCATCGAGACGCCGGCGTGGCGGCCCATGCGCAGGCTCTTGCGAACGGTCATGTCCGCCTTGGCGCGCACCGCCTCCAGATCGCCGGTCGCAATCCGGGTTTCGATGTAAACATTGTCCGACCACGATTCGTGGATTCGCGGCGCGTCGGGTTCAAGCGCGACGTCGATATCCCAGACCGCCGGAAGTTCTTCGAAATCGATGATGCAGGATTGCGCGATGTCCTCGGCTTCCGCGCGGGTCGGCGCGATGCAGATCGCCAGCAGATCGCCGACGAAGCGGGCCTTGTCGGACGTCAACGCCGGATAATCCGAGGGCTTGAAACCGTTCGCGGCACTGACGGCAACGATCGGCTTGGTGAATCCGATATCCGCGGCAAAGAACACCTGTCCGCGCGCCGCCTCCGGTACCTCGATCGACCTGATTTTCCCGTGAGCAACCGGGCTCCGCAGAAACGCGGCTTCCGCCATCCCCGCGACCTGGATGTCCGCGAGATATTCGCCCTGGCCGTTGAGGTAGCGCCGGTCTTCGTTGCGTCTGACCGACGCCCCGATTCCCTGTTTTGCCTCGCCAAGAGGTAGCATGACACCCATTTATCTCAACCACGGCTTCTTTTTGGATCGTATTTCGTATACGATCACGCCATGGACGGATGTGTCAATATTCCTTCATACAAATCCGGGAGTTGATTCGACCGATGGCTGGGCAGACAGACGATGTGACGCGTGCGACCGGCCCGGCCGCGCCCGTGGTGCGATTTGCTCCGATGCACGATCAGATCCTTCCGCATTTGCGCAAGGACATCGTGGAAAACCGCTGGAAGTCCGGCGAGCGACTGTCCGAACCGCTGCTTTGCAAACAGTTCGGCGTGTCGCGTACGCCGCTGCGTCAGGCGTTGAAAACGCTTGAGGCCGAAGGGTTGATCCGGCTGGTGCCGCATGTCGGCGCCGTGGTCACCGATCCGAGCGCAACTGAAATCGCCGAGACGATGGAAATCCTGATCGGGCTCGAGCAGCTTGCGGCGACGCGCGTCGCACAGGCTGGCGAGAAGGACGTGCTCGCTGCCATCGAGCGGATCTACTCGGAGATGCGGCAAGCCGCCAAGCGCGGCGACATTTCCGGCTACTACGAACTGAACAACGATTTTCACCTCAGCATCGTGCGCGGCACCGGCAACCGGTCGTTGGTCGAGCTGCATGAAAAGGTGATGTGGCATGTTCACCGCGAGCGGCACCGCGCCAATTTCGTCGAATCGGTCACGGTAGAGAGCGCCGAAAGCCACAACGAAATCGTGCGCGCGATCGTCGAGCGACGCGCCGAGGACGCCGGACTTGCGATGCGCCGACATCTCGAAAATGTGAGCCGGCTCATGCTGGCAACACGACAGGCGCAACAAGACGCTTCATCCCCGGTCCGGAAAAATTCAAAGCCCGCGGCCAGGGGGGTCCGCCGATAACCAGCACTGGCCGAAGCGCATTCGGCGACCTCGCAACTTTCCGGATCAAGCTTCATGAATAAGAACGCAACCGTGGTTTTCATCGGCTGGGGCGCCATCAACGCCCATGTTGGCGCGCTGCTGGCGCAACGGAAAACCGCCATCGATATTGTCGGGATCGCCACCATCGATACGGCAGAGGCGCGCGCATCCCTTCCCGAAGGCGTTCGATTCCTCCGGTCTCCCGACGAACTCGCCGCCTTGCGGCCCGACATCGTGGTCGAGGCGGCCGGCCGCGCGGCCATCGACGTGTGGGCCGAAGCGGCCTTGAAGGCGGCGCCTGCGACGATCATCGCTTCAACCAGCGCGTTCTGCGATGATGGTTTGCTGCCCCGGCTGGCGGTCGTCGCGGAGACGCACGGCAGCCGCATCCTGATTCCGTCCGGAGCCATCGGCGCCGTCGATGCGCTGGCAAGCGCCGCCGTGCTGGGGCTCGATGAGGTGACGCACCAGATCGTCAAGCCACCGGTGGCGTGGAAAGGCACGCCGGCGGAGCAACTGCTGGACCTTTCCGCCCTGTCCGATCGCACGATATTTTTTTCCGGCACCGCGCGCGAGGCCGCCGGCCAGTACCCTCAGAACGCCAATGCGACCGTTGTCACGTCGCTCGCCGGCATCGGGCTCGACAAGACCCGGGTCGAACTGGTGGCGGATCCGGCGTTTCGCAGCAATGGCCACCGCATCGTTGCGCGCGGCGCATTCGGCCGCATGGACATCACGCTCGAGAACAACCCGTTGCCGACCAATCCGAAATCATCGGAGCTGACGGCCTTGAGCCTGGTGCGGCTGATCGAACATCAGGTGAACGTGGTGATCATTTAGAGTCGTTGCGATCCGGGTCGAATCGACATCCCCTGCTCCACGCGGTGCATCAGAGTCGTCGTGCCCCGGCTTGTCCCGGGCATGACGCCATCAACGCCGCGCCAGATACCTTCCCGGCGTGACGCCGAAGGCGGCGCGGAACATGGCGATGAAGGCGCTGGGTTCGCCGAAGCCGAGCTTGTCGGAGACGGTGGCCACCGACATATCCGATGAAAGCAGCTCCAGCGAACGCAGCAATCGGGCCTGTCGGCGAAAGCTGCGCAGCGAAAGCCCGGTCTCCAGCTTGAACTGCCGTTCGAGCGTGCGCGGCGACATGTGCGTGGCATGGGCCAGATCGCCCAGCAACGGAGCATCCGCGGGTTGCTCCAGCAGGCGCGTCGCAATCTGCAGCAGGGAGGCGGATCTGGGCATCGGAAGATTCAGGGGCAACGCCGCCGCCGCCGCGAGCTGATCCAGCAGAACCGATACGACACGCCCGTCGGCGCCGTCCTCTTCGTAAAGTCGAGGTCGCGCGACGATGACGTCGATCAGTTCACGCATCAATGGGCCAACCTGAATCACGGTGGTCCGCCGGGAAAGGTCGGGCACGGCATCGGCCGCGACATAGAGCGTCCGCAACCGCGTCGAGGCCAGATGGCGGGTCTCGTGAACCGTATTCGCCGGCACCCACACCGCCCGTTCGGGAGGCGCCACGAACGTCGAGCCGTCCGCGGTCACGGCAATGGACCCCGAGGTCACCGCGAGCAATTGTGCCCGTTCGTGGCGGTGCGGCGGAAGTCCGCCGCCGCGCTTGAGATCGAGCACATAGGCCACCACCCGTTGCGGGTAATTCCCGGTCGGGGTTTGCGTTACTTCCGGATGGATCGAGATCTTCATGGGACCGCCTGCGGCCGTGTCGTTTCATCACTGTTTTTTGTCAGAATAGCGATAACGCGTCCAGTCCTCCCCGCCCTAGGATCGATGCCAGCCGTCATCCGGCATCGGCATTCATTCGCTCTCGGGAGACCCGCATGAGATCAACAGTCGTAGGCGGAGCCATGCTACCGCATGCACCGCAGTTCTTCACCATGCCCGACACCGAGGACAAGAACGTCGTTGAGCAGGTGCGTGCTGTGGCCGCCGATATCGGCGAGAAGCTGCGGGCCTTGAATCCCGACCTGTGGATCATTTTTTCCAACGACCACGCCGAACAATTCTTTCACGATGCCGCCCCACCCTTCACCGTTCACGTCGGCGGCGAAGCCAGCGGCGAGTTCGCGGGCCGGAAGTTTCACTGGAAGATTCCGAGCGAGATCGGCTTCGAAATCGTGCGCCAGCTGTACCGGCAGAATTTCGATCCGGCGTTCAGCAGCACCGCCCATATCGACTATGCCATCGGAATTCCGCTGACCCATATCGGACACACCGGTCCGGTGCTGCCGATCTTCGTCAACGCCTATCTGCCGCCGCAGCCGACCATGGAGCGCTGCTATTCGTTCGGCCAAGCCGTGGCGCGGACCGTGACCTCGCTCGGATTGAAAACCGTGATCCTGTCGAGCGGCGGCATGTCGCACTTTCCCGGCACCGACCGCTATTCCAACCCCGAACTGGCCTGGGACAACCAGGTCCTGGAGAAGCTCAAGGCCGGCAATCTGAAATCGCTGATCGGTTATGACGAGACCGAACTCGATGATACCGGCAACATCGAACTGCGCTGCTGGGCCTGCGCCGCCGGCGCGCTCGGCGAGCGCAAGCCCGACATTGTCTCGATGGATCCGAGCTGGCACCACAACTATGCCTCGCTGGCCTGGTTCTCAGGCCAGACCGAGGATCGCGCCGCGCATTATCCATCGATCAAGCCGGAGCTGGTGCAACTGACATCCGCTTTGCATGGCCTTGCGCATAACGAAAACGATCGCACGCAATACATCGCCAACGCGGCGGGCTATGCCGACAAGTTCAGATTGTCCGGCGAGCAGCGCGATGCACTCCTGAAGCTCGACGTTCCGGTCATCGTCAAAATGGGCGCGCATCCGCTGGTGCCGTTCCTCGCCAACATGCAGATCCAGCGTCTGCGCAAACCGCGTTGAGTGCTCCGGTGACCAACCCCACACAAGCGGCACTTTCGGACTTCGTCGGCGGGCGGTTCGTCCCAGTCAGTGACGACGCCGGCATGCTTGATCTGATCGACCCGAAGGACGGCCGGCTGATCGGCCGCATCGCCGAGTCGGGCAAGGCCGGCGTCGATCGCGCCGTCAAGGCCGCCTCGATCGCCTTCGCCGCACATCGCAAACAGCCGGCGCACCAGCGCATCGCCTGGCTGAAGATCGCCGCGGCCACGCTGACCAAAGCCAACGCGGAAATCGCGGCGCTGATTTGCGAAGACGTCGGCAAGCCGATCCGCATGGCCAAATTCGAGGCCAACCGTGGCGCCGAATTTCTCGAACTCACGGCCGCCGCCCTGACCCAGATCGGCGGCGAGACGCTGCCGCTCGACATCACCCCGACCGGCGCCGGGCATATCGGCCTCGTCCGCCACGTTCCCTACGGTGTCGTCGCCGGCATCACGCCGTTCAATGCGCCGGTAAATCTTCTGGTCCAGAAGGTCGCGCCGGCGATCGCCGCAGGCAATGCGATCATCATCAAGCCAGCGCCCGCGGGAACGCGGACGGCGTTGCGAATGGCAGAGCTGTTTCACCAGGCCGGTTGGCCGAAGGACCTGTTCACCGTCGTCACCGGCGACCGCGAGGCCGCACTGGCTCTCGCAGCCCATCCCGAGGTTCGCGCCGTTTCCTTCACCGGCGGCACCACCGCCGGCGACGCCCTGGCGCGAGCGGCCGGCGCCAAGAAATTCCTCGCCGAACTCGGCTCCAACGCAGCCAATATCGTCATGGCCGACGCGGACATCGAAACCGCGGCCATGAAGATCGCGGCGGCGGCATTCGAAGCCGGCGGGCAGCAATGCATTTCGGCGCAGCGGGTTTTGGTGGCGAGGCAGGTCTTCGATGGCTTCATGCAACATTTCGTCGCTGCGGCGACCGCCGGAAGGCGAACGCGTTCGCACCATCCGTGTGCCGGCGAAACAATCGAGCTGTCCGGTGTTCGTCGGGAAGAAATTCGATCGGCTGCTCGTCACGTCGGCCTGGGAAGGCATGGACGACGTGGCCAAGGCGGACGATCCGCGTCACGGTCAGACTTTTATCCTCGACGTCGGTGCGACCGGCCGTGCCGAGCCTCGCGTCCGGCTCGCCTGAGCCCGCGTCGAAAACCGCTCCGCTCGTATAAACCCGATCTTCGGATATAGATCACGATTTTGGTTGTTCATCGGTTTTGCCGCCTCTAGGATCGCGCGCATAACAAGCGTGCAAACAATCGCCGCGATGAGGGAGAAAACGATGAGCCGCATTCGTGCGTTGCTGCTGGCTGTGTGCGCGCTGGCGCCGCAGCTGTTCTTGCCGGCGAGCCCGAGCCACGCGCAGGGCATCCCGCAGAACATCCCCCGCAAAGAGCTGCTGATTCTGGAGAACCCGGAAGGCACCATCAAGAACGCCGGATGGTTCAACATCTGGGCGATCAATGCCGGATCGCAATCCAACGGCCTGCAGCAGGTCGCGCTCGACACGCTGTGGTACATCGATCCCGAAAGCGGCATCAATGGCGTCTGGGAAAACGCGCTCGCCGCCGACAAGCCACAATACAATGCCGACTTCTCCCAGATGACCGTCAAGCTCAGCAAAGGCATCTACTGGAGCGACGGCGTCGAATTCACCGCCGACGACGTGGTGGCGACGGTGATGATCCAGATCAAGAATCCGGGAATGCGGTACAGCGCCGTGATGGCCAGCAACGTCGCTGCGGTCGAAGCTCCGGATCCCTACACCGTGGTGTTCAAGCTGAAGAAGCCGAATTCGCGCTTTCACGCGAACTTCACCGTGCGCTGGGGCGCGGTCTGGATCCTGCCCAAGCACGTGTTCGAGAAGGTGGCGGATCCGGCCAAGTTCGATTTCAACAAGCCGGTGTCGCTCGGTGCTTACGTGCTGAACAGCTTCGACCCCGACGGCAAATGGTACATCTGGCAACTGCGCGACGACTGGCAGCGCACCACGCTTGGCCGCTTCGGCAAGCCCGGCCCGAAATATCTTGCTTATGTCGATCCCGGCCCGCCGGACAAGCGGGTGATCGCGCAGCTCAATCACGAGCTCGACGTCATCCATGACATCGCCCCCGAAGGCATGTTCGCACTCGCCAAGCAAAGCAAGACGACGCGCGCCTGGTTCAAGGGATTCCCCTACGGCCATCCGGACCCGACGCTGCCCGCGGTGATCTTCAACACCCAGAACGAGTTGTTCAAGAACCCGGACGTGCGCTGGGCGCTGGCGCTGTTGATCGACATCAAGGCGGTGTCGATGGCGGCCTATCGCGGCGCCGCCACCATCTCGGCGATCGGTGTGCCGCCGACCGGCACCCATCCGGCCACCTATCATCAGCCGATGGAGGCCTGGCTCAAGGATTTCGAAATCGACACCGGCAAGCGCAAGATCAAGCCTTATGATCCGAGCGTCGGCAAGCAGATCGCCGACATGCTGCGGCCGTCGATGGGCGAACAGATTCCGTCCGACCCCAAGGAGATCGCCCGCGCCTTCGGCATGGGCTGGTGGAAGACCGACGTTTTGGCGGCTCAGGAACTGCTGGAAAAGAACGGCTTCACCAAGCGCGGTGGCACCTGGTCGACGCCGGACGGAAAGCCCTTCACGGTTCGCGTCATGGTCGAAGGCGACCTCCGGCCAGTGATGACGCGCGCCGGCACCATGATCGTGCAGCAGTGGAAGCAGGCCGGGATCGATGCCAAGGTCGACGTGGCGCAAGGCACGCTGCCGACGCGGCGCGCCGTCGGCGATTTCGATACCTTCATCGGCTGGAGCGTGGAGACCTGGGGCGGCCACCAGGACCTGTCCTATTTCCTAGACAGCTGGCATTCGCAGTTCGTCGCCGAGCCCGGCAAGTCGCAGCCCCTGCGCAACTGGCAGCGCTGGTCCAATCCCGCGCTCGACAAGATCATCGAGGAGACAAGGACCGTCGGCTTTGACGATCCGAAATCCATCGAGCTCGGCAAGGACTACGTCAAACTCGCGGTAAAGGAGATGCCGACCATCCCGCTGATGGCCTACAATGTCTTCACCGCCATGGACCAGACCTACTGGACCGGCTATCCGACCGCGGAAGATCCCTACACCGATCCGGTGCCGAACTGGGGCAACTCCCGCTACATGTTCGTCAAGCTGAAGCCGGCGAATTAAGGCGGATCCGTAGATCTGTAGGATGGGTAGAGCGCAGCGAAACCCATCAGCACCAGCACTCGCGGTTGATGGGTTTCGCAAGCGCTCAACCCATCCTACGGTC
>JAQGJF010001015.1 GCA_028290765.1 Tardiphaga sp. | reverse complement strand
GGGCAGACGGTGGGTATTGTCGGGCCTTCCGGCTCGGGCAAGAGCACGTTCGCCAAGCTGGTCCAGCGCCTCTACGTCCCGGAGAGCGGGCGCGTCCTGGTCGACGGCATGGACCTCGCCATGGCGGACCCGGCCTGGCTGCGCCGCCAGATCGGCGTCGTCCTGCAGGAGAACGTGCTGTTCAACCGCTCGGTGCGCGAGAACATCGCGCTTGCCGATCCGGCGATGCCGATGGAACGCATCGTCGCGGCAGCAAAGCTTGCAGGCGCGCACGAATTCATCCTCGAACTGACCGAGGGCTACGACACGATCGTCGGTGAGCGCGGCTCCACGCTCTCGGGCGGCCAGCGCCAGCGGATCGCCATTGCGCGCGCGCTGATCGCCGATCCGCGGATCCTGATCTTCGACGAGGCGACCAGCGCGCTCGACTATGAGAGCGAGCGCATCATCCAGCACAACATGAAAGAGATCGCCCGGGGCCGCACGGTCCTGGTCATCGCGCACCGGCTTTCGACGGTGCGGGCGGCGGATCGCATTGTCACGCTCGAACGCGGCCGTCTGGTCGAAGACGGCACCCATGACGCGCTGATCAAGACCGGTGGTCGCTACGCGGCCTTGCATCGGCTGCAGGGAGGCATTTATGAAGTCGTCTGAGCTCGCCAAACCCGCCGCCAAGCCTGCCACGACGTCTGCGGACACTGCTCCCGCCACGCCCGCGCCCCGAATCATCCCGTTCCGGCGTCCGCAACAGCGGCGTGAAGAACTGGCGTTCCTTCCGGCCGCGCTCGAAATCGTGGCGACGCCGCCGTCGCCGATCGGTCGCGCGATCGGGGTGACCATCATCCTGTTGTTTTGCGCGGCGCTGACCTGGGCGTGGTGGGGGACCATCGACATCGTGGCGTCGGCGACCGGAAAAATCGTCCCGAGCGGTCGTACCAAGGTGATCCAGCCGTTCGAAACCGGCGTGGTGCGCGCGATCCGGGTGCAGGACGGCCAGGAGGTCAGGGCCGGCGACGTGCTGGTCGAACTCGACCCGACCGTCAACGCGGCGGAGCGCGATCATCTGCATAACGACCTCCTTGCCGAGCAGCTCAATATCGCGCGGCTGCGCGTCGCGCTGGCGCTCGAGGAAGATCGTGCGGCCGATTTCACGCCACCCGCCGGCGCGGACCCGAACCTGGTCAGCACCCAGCGTCAGCTTCTGCTGCATCAGGTGACCGAGCACCGGGCCAAGATCGCCGCGCTCGCCCGCCAGCAGGCGCAAAAGGAAGCCGAACAGGCTACGACCGCCGCGACCATCCACAAGCTCGGTGCGATGATTCCGGTGATCCAGCAGCGCGTCGACATCCGCAAGACGCTGATGGAACGGGAACTGAGCTCGAAGCTGACCTATTTCGAAAGTCTCCAGCTGCTGGTCGAGCAGCAGGAGGAGCTCAGCGTCCAGAAGAGCCATCTGCGCGAAGCCGAAGCGGCGGTGGCCGCGATCCGCGAAACGCGCGGCCAGGCGATGGCGGAATACCGGCATTCGATTTCCGACGAGCTCGCCAAGGCCGAGCAAAAAGCCAATGGCTTGGCCCAGGACCTGATCAAGGCCGAGCAGAAGACCAGGCTTCAGCAATTGACCGCGCCGGTGGACGGCGTCGTGCAGCAGCTTGCGATCCACACAGTCGGCGGCGTGGTGACGCCGGCGCAGTCGCTGCTGGCGGTAGTCCCGAGCGACAGCCGGCTGGAAATCGAGGCCATGGTATCGAACCGCGACATCGGCTTCGTCCACAGCGGACAGCAGGCCGAGATCAAGGTCGATACCTTCAATTTCACCCGCTATGGCCTGCTGCATGGCGAGGTACTGAACGTGTCGCAGGACGCCATTATCCGCGACCAGCCACAGGAGCGCGCCGGCGAACGCCGCCCGGGTACGCAGATCGACAGCAGCGAGCCGAAGGGCCAGGAACTGAACTACAGCGCACGCATCTCGCTCGACCGCACCCGGATGCAGATCGACGACCGGATGGTCAACCTGGCGCCGGGCATGGCGGTGACGGTGGAAATCAAGACCGGATCGCGCGCGATCCTGGACTATCTGCTGGCGCCGCTGATGCGCTACCGCCAGGAAGTTTTGCGCGAGCGGTGAAGCAGCACCTGACCTGATCCTGAGGAGCATCGCGCAGCGATGCATCTCGAAGGATGGCTGCGAGTCCGTGCATTGCGGCCATCCACGCGCAACGGCTTCACCGTTGTCGCGGGAGACGCCCGCCTGCGGCGGGCTCCTCAGGATGAGGTCGTGCTTCGCGCTCACACCCGCTCGACCGCGACGGCGAACACATATCCGACGCCGCGCTCGGTCTGGATCACGCTCGGCGCGCTCGGGTCGCGCTCCAGCTTGCGCCGGAGGCGGAGAATCTGCACGTCGATGCTGCGATCGAAGACGTCCTCGTGCACGCGCGTGGCCTGCAGCAGATGCTCGCGGCTGAGCGGGCGTTGCGGGGCCTCGACAAAGGCGAGCAGCAGGGCGTACTCGCCCTTGGTCAAGGCGACCGCGGTACCGGCCGGGTCGGTGAGCCGCCGGGCCCTGGAGTCGAGAGTCCAGCCCGAAAACCGAAACCGGCCGCGCTCGGGTTCGCGCGGCGACGCCGCGCGGCCGACATCGAATCGCCGCAACACCGCGCGAACCCGCGCCAGCAGTTCGCGCAGATTGAACGGTTTGGTCAGATAATCGTCGGCGCCAAGCTCGAGCCCGATGACGCGATCGATTTCGTCGCGGCGATGACCGGTAATGATGATGACCGGCACGTCCGAATTCGACCGCACCTGGCGCAGCAGATCCAGGCCGTCCTCCTGTCCCAGCCGAAGATCGAGGATCACCAGATTGACCTCGGCGGCGTCGAAATGCCGGGTCATTTCCTGGCGGCCCGAGGCCACCAGGGTGCGGATGTTGTTCTCCGTAAAATAGTTTAGAATCATCCGCTGCAACGCAGGATCATCTTCCACGACGAGGACGCACGTTTGACGATTACTCGCGCCAACGCCGGGGTTATGTGACGATGTCTCGTCCATGCCGTTCAGCTCCCGCATTGATGTCCCGGGCGGCATGGCCGCCCCGGGGACCTGGCAGGATAGCATGCATCCTGCTGGCGTTCGTATGTCTTGTGCTCGTATGTCTTGGCGCCGGTGGGTCCAGTTCAGCGCAATCGCCGGCGCTCGAGGCCCGCGTCGGCCTGGAGCCGATCGCGCCGATTCCGGCCATGCCCGCGCTGGATCCACAGCGGGTGGCTCTCGGCGAGCAATTGTTCAGCGACCGGCGGCTGTCTCGCGATGAGACACGCAGCTGCTCGTCCTGCCACGATATACAGACCAATGGCGCCAGCGCCAATGTCCATGACGGAGCGCTAGGCCGGCCGCCTCCGCTGAATACGCCGACGGTATTCAATGCCAGCCTGAGCTTCCGCCTGCACTGGACGGGAAATTTCCGCACCCTGGAAGAGGAGGTGGAGCATATCATGCGCCATCCCGCGGTCATGGCCACGAGTCCGGACGACGTGGCGACAAAGCTGCGCGCCGACCCGGAAAAAGTGAGGCAATTTCGTGACGCGTATGGGCGGGAGCCCGATGCCGCGGCGTTGCTGGACGCGATCGCAACCTTTGAGCGTTCACTGCTGACGCCGGGCAGCCGGTTCGACCGCTGGCTTGCGGGCGACACCGGCGCCCTCACGCCGGACGAACTCGCCGGCTACCAGATGTTCAAGTCCTTCGGCTGCATCTCCTGCCACCAAGGCGTCAATGTGGGAGGCAACCTCTTTCAGCGGCACGATGTCTTCCGTCAGCTCGGTTCCGTCGAGCCGCAAGTGCTGCGCGTTCCGAGTCTGCGCAATGTGGCGGCCACGGCCCCCTATTTCCACGACGGCAGCGCGGCGACCCTGTCCGACGCCGTCAGGGCCATGGGCCTGGCGCAGCTCGACCGCGTGCTGACCGATCGGCAGATCGACGGCCTCGTCGCTTTCCTGCACACGCTTACCGGCACCTACAAGGATCGAACGATCGGGCCCGCCAAGGCTGCATCGCGCGCAGCCGGGGATGCACCATGAAGATGTGGTCGGTTGCGGTCGGGATCCTGCTGCTGCTGGCGCTGCTCACCTGGCTGCTGCTGAGCGGCATCGACAAGGCGCCGACCTATGAGGCGACGCTCAAGGCTTTCGACGATTTCGCCCTCGCCGAAGCCTCGTTGCAGCGTGACATCGTGGAAGCGCGCGGAGGCCTGCTTCGCGACTATGACGGCCTGGTCAAGGCCATCGGGACGATCCGCGAGTCGGTTGCCCAGCTCCGCTCCCACGCCGAGCGCGAGCGTCTTAGAACCGAGCCGATCGATCGCATGGCCGCTGCGGTCGCGGAGCAGGAGGATTTGACCGAGCGCTTCAAGACCAAAAACGCGCTGTTACAAAACTCGCTGACCTATGTCGGCCTGCTCAGCACGGGACCGGCATTCGGTGCCGAGGACTCGCAATTGGCATCCGCGACCGGCGGCATCGCGGCGGCGCTTTTGAATCTGCGGCGCGACACCTCGGTGGATGCCGTCAAGGCCCTGCAGGAGCGCATCGATCGCTTCGCCGCGCAAGCGCCCACCGCCGGGCCGGACGCAGAGGCTGCGCGGGCGCTGCTCGCGCATGCCCGTCTGCTGCACAATCTGCTGCCCACGATCGATTCGACGTTGAAGGCTCTCGTCGCGGTGCCGAGCCGGCAGCTGCTGGAGGAAATTCGTGCGATGTTCGCCCGGCGCCACGCGGTCGTCGAAGCGACGGCGCAGCGGTCCCGGCTGTTGCTGTATCTGGCATCGATGGTGCTGCTGGTGCTGCTGGTCGGCCTCGGCTTCCGGCTGCGCGCCCGCGCGCTGGCGCTGACCCGGCGGGCGGCATTCGAACACGTGATCGCCCAGAGCTCCACGCGGTTGATCAATTGTCCGCCGGCCGAGACCGAAGCGCGGCTGCGGCAAGTGCTTGGCGAGCTCGGCCGCGCGATCGGCTTCGAGCGCGCCTATGTGGTGTTGGCCGAAAATCCCATCCGCGTGCATGCGTGGTGCGCCGACGAGGCAACCGGCCCGGCCGGATGGCCGGATCGCGCCTTGGCATTGTCCTCGCTGATCGGCGCGACCGGTTCCGACATCGTCACGGTCTCCGACGTCGATGCGCTGGCGCCGGGCGAAGTAAAAGATTCACTCGCAGCAGCAGGTGTGCGTGGCTGGGTCTGCATTCCGTTGAGCCAGCCCGGCCAAATGCGGGGCGTCATGGGGCTCGACAGCTTCGCCGCGATTCGACCGGAATGGGACAAGGTGTTCCCGCCGCCCGTGTTGAGGCTCGCCGGCGACGCGGTGTCCAATGCGCTCGAGCGGGAGTTCCTGGAGCGCGATCGGGCGAAACTGACGACGCGGCTCGAACGCGCGCGCCGCATGCAGATGGTCGGATCGCTGGCGAGCGGCATCGCGCACAACTTCAACAACATCATCGGCGCCATTCTCGGCTTTTCGGAAATGGTCGAACCGCAACTGACGCCCGGCAGCAAGCCGGCGCAAAATGTCGACGAGATACGGCGCGCCGCCGAACGCGGCCGCGATCTGGTCGACAACATTCTCACCTTCGGGCGTCGGCGCGACGCACGGGTCCGGCCGGTGGAGGTGCGCGCCCTGCTGGAGGAGGCGGCTTCGCTGCTGCGCGCCTCGCTGCCCGCGGCAATCGAGCTCGTTATCGGCGAGATTCCGGATGATATCGTGGTGTCCGGTGAGCCGTCGCAACTCCAGCAGGTCATTCTCAATTTGTGCAACAATGCGGCCCAGGCCATGCCGGACGGAGGGCAGATCCGGCTTACCGCCGAACAGAAACAGTTGTCCGTTCCGCTTTCACTGAGCCACGGCGAACTGGCTCCCGGCCGCTATGTCTGCATTGCCGTCACCGACACCGGACGGGGATTCGATGAAAGCGTGGCACAGCGATTGTTCGAGCCGTTTTTCACGACCCGTCTGGCCGGAACCGGCCTTGGGCTCGCGACAGTACGCGAGATCGTTCGCGACCACGACGGCGCGATGAATGTGCAGAGCGTGCCGGGGCAGGGAAGTCGCTTCGAGTCGTGGCTGCCTGCCACGCGAACGGCCGGCAGTGCGGCCACCGGGCCGGCGATGCTGCCGCTCGGGCATGGCCAAACGGTGCTGGTCGTCGAGGGCGAACGCGAACGGCTGCTGCGGGACGAGGAGATGCTGGCGGCGCTCGGATACGAACCGGTCGGATTTCAGCGCCCGGCCGATGCGCTGGCGGCGTTCCGTGCGGCGCCCGACCGGTTCGACATCGTTCTGATCAGCCACGCGTCGCAAAACCAAAGCGGGTTCGATCTGGCGCGCGCGCTCCGCGAGATCAGCCCGCGGCAGCCATTGCTGCTGGCTACCGCCTCCACGACCGACGTCAGCGTCGACGCACTGGCAAAAGCCGGAATTTCCGAAGTGCTGCGCCGGCCATTGTCCAGCACCGAACTTGCCGCGGCGCTGACGCGCTGGGTTTAGCTTTTTGTTTCGACGCGTTTTCTTGACGCGAACCGGTGCCCACCCCCGGATCAAGTCCGGGGGCATGCTTCGCTCGAAAACGCTCTAACCCCGACCGGCCTGGTCGGACGAAGCACCGGTGTCGACCTGCGCTTGATGGAGCTGGCCGCATTTGGCGCATCTGAACGTCCAGTGCTCGATCCCGCGAAGTCCCGCGACGATGCGCTGAACCACCATCTGCGTTTCGCAACCTGGGCAGCTCGGGTGCACCGCAGTTGGCGGCAATGGTGTCCGACTGGTTTCCGATTCCGACAAAGCGCGCTTCTTTGTTGGGTTACTCGGCCTTGACGGGTTGCATCGGCCTGGCCGGTTGCGCGAGAGGCAGCGACGTGGGCGCCGTCGGAGCACTCGCGGTGACGAATGTCGACTGCGCCGCTTGCGATATCCAGGCTGAGACCTTGGGATTGATGACCAGCAGCGAGAACACCATCAGCAGAGACGTCCCGTACAGAATGAAGACCCCGGTGATCAAACGCCGGTAGGTGCGGCGATAAGTCTGGTCCAGTTCTTTCATCGACATGGGCATTGGCGGCTCCTGTAAATGAATGCCTGCCCATGGGGGTAGCGCAGCCGACAGCGGGCGAATGTGAACCACGTCACATCGCGCTTTCAAACTCCCGTGTTCCGGAAGGCGTCCCGTCATGAGACAAATTCATCGGCGCAGATGGCGTCCTCGCTCCAGATCTTGCGCCTGTCGGAAGGATGACCGGCGCGATGGACGGAGCGGTTCCCCTCGCAGCCACCATTGATCCGGCGCCATCCGACCCGGCGGCAGCTTCACGACAACTTGTCGACCTCCTGCTTCACCGCTTCCTCGACGATCGCTTCTGCGGTTTCGTCCCAGCTTCTGGCGCCACATTCCGCGCAGATTGCCACTGGAACGATAACACGGCAGAAAACACAACCTTTGATCGTCCATTGGTGGAACGCGATTTCCTGCTCTTTTCGGACGACAGTCCCGCGATGGCAGACGTCGCAGACGTCAGCATCGTTCGTGTTCGACATGCCCCAACCTGCTTTTGACCCCAACTTACTTTTGACGAAATTTCATTGTGCCCGGAGTTGGGGCTGCGGCTGCGTGAAGCAGTTCACATTTCGAGTAAATTGCGGAAAAATTGCCTGCAGAAGCGTGTAAGGTCACAGCCTGTGCCGGTTCGGGCACGGGAAATCCGAGGGCAGGGTTATGCATGGCAGGGACGCGCAGACGAAAGCCGGCGGCTTCGATCGGCAAAAGCTGCTCCAGGAGCACCCGCTGTTCTCCGGGCTGCCGGCCGAGATCATCGAACGGCTGAGTTCCTATGCCGTCATGCGGGACGTCAAGCGCGGGACCACCATCTTCACCAAGG
The DNA here is from genome assembly GCA_028290765.1 of Tardiphaga sp. The sequence goes on along the minus strand of JAQGJF010001015.1, from coordinate 1,126 downwards.
GCGACGTCGGCAACAGCCTGTTCGCCGTCTGCGAAGGCACCGTCAAAATGACGAGCCCGTCCGCGGACGGCAAGGACGCGGTTTTCAACATGATCAACGAAGGTGCGATTTTTGGAGAGATCGCTCTGCTGGATGGCCGGACGCGCACGGCCGACGCCGTCGCTGCGACCGACTGCCAATTGATGGTGATCGATCGGCGCGATTTTCTGCCGCTGCTGCGAAGCCAGCAGGAACTCGCCATCAAGATCATCGATGTGCTTTGCGCGCGGCTGCGGCGTACCAGCGAACAGGTCGAGGACATCATGTTTCTTGACCTGCCCGGCCGTCTGGCCAAGGCGCTGCTGCGCCTCATCGACGATTCGTCGACAAAGGATCGCAAATTGACGATCACGCAGGGAGAGATCGGCGAGATCATCGGAATGTCGCGCGAAAGCACCAACAAGCAGCTGCGCGAGTGGCAGGAACGCAAGTGGATCAAGCTCGAGCGCGGCGGCATTTCCGTCCTGCAGCCGGATGCGCTGCAGGCCATTGCCGAGCGCGGTCGCGAGGCCGATTGATCGGCGCGCCACGCCGTCTTTATGCGGCGGCTATGAAGGACAGCGGGCGCTCGTCTCGATTTTCTATGCACATCTGAGCATCTTCGAGGGCGAACGGCGGCGGCGCCGCCGACGACTTCGGAGATTTACGATGATCCATCATGCTTCGGGCGCGGACAGGTTCCGCGATCTTGCCGTCGACGACGCCTACCGCTCCTGGCTGATCAGCCGGAACCAGCCGCCGATCGTCTACCATTCGGGCGAAATGCAGTGGAAACGGTTGCGCGTGCTCGCTCGCCGTGTCGTTGGCTTTATCGCATCGCAGCACCTCGCCATTATCGCTTCCCGGACCCGTCGCCTGCGGGTTCAGCCGGTCGTTGGAGGCCACGATCGCAAACCAAAAATGCGTACCGCCGATCGGAGCCGGTCATGAACAGGGATCGCTCGGATGCCATGTTCGCCCGCATCGGCTCCTATACGGAAGCGATGGGGACTCTCCTGAAACGGTTGCGTCAGGCCTGGGGCAGCCCTCACGTTTATCGGCCCGGCGACCATTATATGCGTGGCCCCGGCCCGAAATGGCGCGAAAA
>JAQGJF010001008.1 GCA_028290765.1 Tardiphaga sp. | reverse complement strand
GGTTCATCTATCTGCTGCCGATCTTTTTCGTCGTCACCAAGGCGGCGCGGCGGCTGCCGGCGCCGGCGATCTGGGCGGTCGCCGCGCTGCTCGAAATGCTGCACGTTTCGACCGGCTGGACCGTGATCGACGAATTCGCCGCGCGCTTCGTCTATTTCTATTCCGGCTATTTGTTCGCCAGCCGCGTCTTTGCGCTGTCGGACCGCGCCCGGGCGCGGCCGGTTTGGGCGCTGGTGGGGCTCGCGGCATGGGCCCTGATCAATGCCGCCATCGTCTATGACGGCTGCAGCGAATGGCCGGTGATCTCGCTGGCGCTGGGATTTGCCGGCGCCGGCGCCATCATCGTGATGGGCACGCTCCTGGCACGGATGCAGTGGCTGAACTTCCTGCGCTATTGCGGCAAGCATTCCATCGTCATCTATCTGGCGTTTTTCCTGCCGATGGCGACGACCCGAACGGTGCTGTTGAAATTTGCACCGTTCATCGATGTCGGCACGATCTCGCTGATGGTCACCGTGGCCGGCCTACTCGGCGCGCTGGCGATCTGGTGGGCGGCGCTGGCGGTGCGGGCGAATTTCCTGTTCGAGCGGCCGGAGGCGTTCTGGATCGCACCGAAGAAGCGGACGGCGTTGCAGGCGGCGGAGTAATTCGCCGGGATGCCGCGGGGTTTGCTGGTTGGCCCTCAGATCCCCTCGCCGATCTTCACGCCCTTCTTCATTTCCTCCAGCTTCTCGCGATAGGCCTTGGCGTCGCCGAAATCGGCAAACCCCTGGTAGTGCGGATGCGGACCGAGTACGCGCCGGGCGTGCTTGATCGGGCACCAGTAGACTTCGGTCCGCGACGCGACTTCGCGGGCGAACGCAATGGCGTTGTTGCAATAGGAGCAGTAGGCGCAGTTGATCTTCTCGATCAGGTTGAGATAGGCGAGGTGATGCCGGTCGAACACCCAATAGTCGCGGCGGCGGACTTTTGGAATTTTGTAAACCGGAAAGCAGATCGCCTGATAAAGCATGACGGAGAGATCGAGCAGCGCCACCGGGACGATCAGCGAATAGATCACCGGCGCGGTGAGCACGATCAGCGGATTGGCGTTGAGGACATAGCGCGACAGCCGGGTCTTGATTTCGCGCTGGACCCGCAGCACTTCCGCCTCGAACACGATGCGGCGGTTCTCGAAACGGAAGCGCAGTTCCTCCCGCCGTTTCGCCAGTTCGACCTCGATCTCGGCCTGCACCTGGTGGAGCTTTTCCATCAATAGGTCGATTTGCGAGGCCATCAGTCGTTCCTGTCGCGCCGGATCGGGGACAACGGGTCATGGAACGGCCGCGAATGCAACGGCAGAATTCGGTGCGCAAGGAGGCTGAAAATCGTCCCCCCAGGGTGTCATTTCGCGCAAAAATCCTTAAGTTGCGGCCATGCCGAAAACCTCCCCAAAAGCCGCCACGACACCCGCCGCCGCCAAGGCACCCGCCAAGCTGCCCGGCAAAGGAGACCACGTCTTCCTGGTCGACGGTTCCTCCTACATCTTCCGTGCCTATCACGCGCTGCCGCCGCTCAACCGCAAGTCCGACGGGCTGCAGGTCAATGCCGTGCTTGGTTTCTGCAACATGCTGTGGAAGCTCTTGCGCGACATGCCGCCGGATAACCGGCCGACCCATCTCGCCATCATCTTCGACAAATCCGAGCAGACCTTCCGCAACGTGCTCTACAAGGACTACAAGGCGCACCGGCCGCCGGCGCCGGACGACCTGATCCCGCAATTCTCGCTGATCCGCGACGCCGTGCGCGCGTTCGACCTGCCCTGCCTGGAACAGATCGGTTTCGAGGCCGACGATTTGATCGCGACCTATGCCCGCGAGGCCGGCGAACGGGGCGCCACCACGACCATCGTTTCGTCCGACAAGGATTTGATGCAGCTCGTCACCGACAAGGTGACCATGTACGACACCATGAAGGACCGCCGCATCGGCATCCCCGAAGTAATCGAGAAATTCGGCGTGCCGCCCAACAAGGTGGTCGAGGTGCAGGCGCTGGCCGGGGATTCGGTCGACAACGTGCCCGGCGTGCCGGGCATCGGCGTGAAGACCGCGGCGCAGTTGATCATCGAATATGGCGATCTGGAAACATTGCTGATCCGTGCCGGCGAGATCAAGCAGCCGAAGCGCCGCGAGGCGCTGATCGAAAACGCCGAGAAAGCGCGGATCTCGCGGCAACTGGTGCTGCTCGACGACAAGGTCAAGCTCGACGTCCAGCTCGACGAACTCGCGGTGCACGAACCCGACGCCCGCAAGCTGATCGCCTTCCTCAAGGCGATGGAGTTTTCCACCTTGACCCGCCGGGTCGGGGAATATGCCCAGATCGATCCGGCCGACGTAGCGGCCGAGGGCGGCGCGAAGAACGGTGGCGGCAGCGCCAGACCCGCAGCCTCTCCCGCGGCCGCGCGCGGCGGCGACCTGTTTGGCGACTCCCCGGACAAGGCGCCCGCTGCAACGGCGCAGCCGCGCAAGGCAGAAGGAAACAAAGGCCGCGACAACGTCCTTCTCACCCCGCAGGCGCTCGCCGCCGCGCGTGCCGAGGAAGCCCGAACGCTGAAGGTCGATCGCAACGCCTATCAGACCGTTCGCTCGCTCGATCAGCTCAACGACTGGGTCACCCGGATCCACAACACCGGTCATTTCGCCTTCGAAGCCAAGACCGCTTCGGATGATCCGATGCAGGCGGAAATCTGCGGCATCGCGCTGGCGCTGGGGCCCAATGACGCCTGCTACCTGCCGCTCGGCCACAAGCAGAGCGGCGACGGCTCCGGATTATTCGCCGCGGGCCTCACGCCGGACCAGATCAGCACCTCCGATGCGCTGGACGCGCTGCGTCCGCTGCTCGAATCCGCCGGTGTCCTCAAGATCGGATTCAACATCAAGTTCTGCGCGGTGCTGCTGGCGCAGCACGGCATCGTCATTCGCAACGCCGAAGACGTGCAGTTGATGTCCTACGCGCTCGACGCCGGCCGTCACGCCCATGGGCTCGACGCGCTGGCCGAAGGCTGGCTCGGCCACGCCATGCTGACCTATGGCGAGTTGATCGGCAGCGGCAAGGGCAAGCTCAGTTTCGACCAGGTCGCTATCGACCGCGCCACCGCCTACGCCGCCGAGGACGCCGACGTATTGCTGCGGCTGTGGCGCGTGCTCAAGCCGCGGCTGGTCGCCGAACGGATGACTTCGGTCTACGAAACGCTGGAGCGGCCGCTGATCTCGGTGCTGGCGCGAATGGAGCGGCGCGGCATCTCGATCGACCGCCAGGTGCTGTCGCGGCTGTCGGGCGAGTTCGCCCAGACCGC
>JAQGJF010000964.1 GCA_028290765.1 Tardiphaga sp. | reverse complement strand
TTTTCGCGGATGCGATCCCCGTTGCGCAGGCGGAAGTCGCGCACGCAGCCGATCTTGTCGGCCGGCTCGCCGCCCTCGATCCGGCTTTCTGCTATCGCGGGATGCCAGTTCGGCAGGCCGTTGAAGTCGCGCACGCGTGCCCAGACGCGATCGTTGCGGGCATTGACGACGGTTGAGACATAAACCCTGGCCATGGCGGGCGCTTACTCCTTCTTGCGCGGCGTGCGCTCAGCCCGCCGCTCACCGGCGGGCGGACTCTGCGCCGGCGCGGCCGGCTTGCCTTCGCCGCCCCTTCCGCGTTGTCGATTCACGGATGCCCTGCATGTCGCGCGCCTCGCGCATCAGGCCGGGCATTTTGGCCAGGCTGCCGCCCTCGACGCCGATGTCCGCGAGGATCGAGTCGATTAGCGGGGCCTGCACGCGGTAACGCAGCGCCGAATCGATCACCTCGTCGGTGGCGTTGCGGCCGCCGCCGCCCGAGCCTGAGCCGTTCAGCCCGTCGACATGCAGGATGCGGATGCCTTCGATCTTCTCCATCGGCTTGACGCTCTCGCGGACGATGCCTTCGATGTGCTCGAGCAGCTTGCGCTTGAACAGCGATTGGCGCGCGCTGTCGGTGAGCACGTTCTCGGCCTCGTTGATGAGCCGCTGCGCTTCGGCTTCGACGGCGGAGCGGATCCGCGAGGCTTCCGCCCCGATGCGGGTTTCCTCGGCTTCCTTTTCGGCGATCAGAACCTCGATGGTCTTGCGGCGCCGCGCGATCTCGCTGTCGCGCACGGTAATGGCCTTTTCCTGGGCTTCGGAGGCGAGCGCCTTGGCGTTTTCCGCCTCCGCCTGTGCGGCCGAATGTTCCAGCGATTTCTGGTACAGCGCGATCGCCTTTTCCATCAGGGCGGTCTCGACCACCTTCTCGCGGTCGACTTCCAGCTTGCGCAGATCCCGTTCGCGCCCGACCCGGGCTTCGTCGAGGCCGCGATCGGAGGCAATGCGAACCCGCTCGACCTCCTCGCGCGAAGCGATTTCAGCTTCCTGCAGCGCCTGGACCCGGGCGATCTCCAACTGCTCGATGGCGCGCCGCCGCTCCAGCCGCGCGGCTTCCAGGGCCTGCTCGCGTTCGACGTCGCTCTTCTCGACCTGCTGCTTGGCGAGGATCTCGGCCTGGCGCACCTGGCGGTCGGCGCCGATGCGTTCCGATTTCTTGGAAGACAACGCGATAACGCGGTCCTCGTCGGCGAGTTCGACCACCTTCTTCTGCTCGATGTTCAGCACTTCACGCGTTCTGGCGGACGCGATGCGGTCGGCCTCCAGCGCCAGTTCGACGCCGATGCGCTGGCGCTCGATGGCGTCGCGGCGCTTCAGCTCGGCGGCGTCGAGCATTTCGGAGCGGGCGATCTCCAGCCCGCGGGTCTCCCGATCGGCCAGGATGCGCTCGGCGGCGACCATCTTCTCCTGGGCGATCTTGGCGGCCTCGATGGCCTCGCGCGCGCTGATCTCCGCGGCTTCGATGTTGCGGTTGCGGGCGATCTCGAGGCTGCGGATTTCCTCCTCCGAGGCGATGCGGGCGGAGGCGACGAGGTGGCGCGAGGAGACCTCGGCCTTGTCGAGCATTTCGTTGCGGGTGATTTCGAGCGTTCGGGTTTCCTGTTCGGCCGCAATGCGTTCGGCGGCGAGCAGTTGTTCGCGCGCGATCTTCGCTGCCTCGGTGGCCTGCTGCGCGGCGATCTCGGCCTCTTCGATTGCTTGCGTCCGGGCAATTTCCAGCGAGCGGGTGCGTTCTTCCGAGGCGATGCGTTCGGCATTGATCGAGGTCATCTGCACGATGCGCAGTTTCTCGGTCGCCTCACGGGCGGCGATTTCGGCTTCGTCGACCGCCCGGGTGCGTTCGATCTCGCGCCGGCGGGTTTCTTCCTCGTTGACGATGCGCGATTCGGTAACCGCGCGCTCCTGCAGGATGCGGGCTTTTTCGACGTATTCACGCGCCTGTATTTCGGCTTCCTCGATGGTGCGGGTGCGCTCGATTTCCTTCTGGCGCACCTCGCGCTCGGAGGCGATCCGGGTGGTATCGACCGATCGCTGGTTGGCGATCCGGGCCTTCTCGATGCCCTCGCGGGCGGAAATCTCGACTTCCTCGACCGCGCGGGTGCGTTCGATCTCCTTCTGGCGGATTTCCCGCTCCGACGCGATCCGGGCTTCGCTGATCGCCTGTTCGTTGGAGATGCGCGCTTTCTCGATGGTCTCGCGGGCGGAAATCTGCGCCTGCTCGGCCTCGGTCTCGCGCAAGGCGCGCTCCCGCGCCACTTCGGTGCGCTGCACGGCGCGCAGCACCTCGATGTCGCGCTGCTGTTCGAGCCGCGCGGTCTCGCTGTCGCGCTCGATGTCGAGCGCCTGGCGCTCGGCCTCGAGGTTGCGGGTGCGGATCCGGATCATCGAATCCTGTTCGATGTCGTTGCGCAATTTGCGCCGGGCTTCGATGTCTTCCATCAGCTTGGTCAAGCCTTCCGCATCGAAGCGGTTGGAAGGATTGAAGAATTCGAGATCGGTCTGGTCCAGATCGGTGATCGCGACCGATTCCAGTTCGAGGCCATTTTGCGCCAGCGCCTCGGCGGCGGCGGCCTTGACCCGCGAGACATATTCGCCGCGCTGTTCGTGCATCTGCTCCATGGTCATTTCCGAGGCGACCGAGCGCAGCGAGGAGACAAATTTGCCGGACAGCAGCGTGTGCAGCCGCTCGGGCTCGAGCGTGCGCCGGCCCAGCGTTGCCGCGGCGATCGAGACCGCTTCGCGCGTCGCCTGCACCCGGACGTAGAAATCGGCCTCGATGTCGATGCGCATGCGGTCGCGCGTGATCAGGGCGTCGCCCTTTTCGCGCACGATCCCCATCGGCAGCACATTCATGTTGACCGGGGTGAAGTCGTGAATGAACGGCAGCACGAAGGCGCCGCCGTCGATGACGACCCGCTCGCCGAGGAAGCCGGTGCGGACGAACGCGACCTCCTTGGAGGAGCGATGGTAGAGCCAGTTCACGACATAGACGAACACCACGATGACGATGACCGCGATGATCAGCCACAGGATCAGGCTGCCAATCAAAAGACCCGACATCTTCGTACCCTCCCTGACAGGCCGCCCCGGGGGCGCGGCCTGAAAATTCAACTTCTAACTTCGGCCGATGGCCTTGAACCGTTTGACTTGGTCGGTCAGCGCGCGCTCGACCGGCAGGCGTTCCATCGAGGACGCGCCATAGAATCCGTGGCAGGTCTTCGTATGTTTCAGGATGAAGTCCGCGTTCGCGGGCTCCGAAATCGGTCCGCCATGCGCCAGCACCAGAATATCCGGCCGCACCCGCAGCGCCGCGCCGGCCCAGGAATCGATCAGCGCCGGGCAGTCGGCGAGTTTCAGCGCCGTCTGTGCCCCGATTGCGCCGCCGGTGGTCAGGCCCATATGGCAGACCACGATGTCGGCGCCGGCCCGCGCCATCGCCTCGGCCTCGGTCTCGTTGAAGACATAGGGCGTCGTCAGCAGGTCTTTGGCGTGCGCCTTGGCGATCATCTCGACCTCCAGCGCATAGGACATGCCGGTCTCTTCGAGATTGGCGCGGAACATGCCGTCGATCAGGCCGACGGTCGGGAAGTTCTGCACGCCGGAAAATCCGAGCGCCTTGATCTGGTCGAGAAAGACGTCCATCTGCCGGAATGGATCGGTGCCGTTGACGCCCGCGAGTACCGGCGTTCGTTTCACCACCGGGAGCACCTCGCGCGCCATGTCGACGACGATGGCGTTGGCGTCGCCATAGGCCATGAGGCCCGCCAGCGAACCGCGGCCGGCCATGCGATAGCGGCCGGAATTGTAGATCACGATCAGGTCGGCGCCGCCGTCTTCTTCGCATTTGGCCGACAGCCCGGTGCCGGCGCCACCGCCGACGATCGGCTCGCCACGCGCGACCATGGCGCGGAATTTTTCGAGGAGGGCTGAGCGTTCAATTGCGGGCATGGCTACCTCACCGCGCGCTTGCGGATGCCGCCGCGCCCGTGCAGCGCGCGAAACGCGGCGACGACGGCGGAGGAGAATTCTGGATCGTTGATGTGGCGCTTGATGCGGATCAACTGGCGGTTGGTGGTCTGGCGCACCGTCTGGTCGAGCGCGCGAAACAGCGCGCCGTCGGCCTCGGGATCGTGGAAAGGTTTTCCCGGCGCATCGAGCGCGGAAACGCCGCCCTCGGGCAGGAAGAAGCGCACTGGCCCGTCCATGCGGTTGAGGCGCTCGCCGATCCACCGGCCCATCGCGTCATTTTCCGCCGGCGTGGTGCGCATCAGCGTCACCTGCGGATTATGGACCTGCAGGCGGCGGCCGGAATAGGCTGGCGGCACGGTGTCGCGCGGGCCGAAATTGACCATGTCGAGCGCCCCGACCGACCCGAGATAGGGCAGGCGGGTGCGGATGAACGCGCCGAAGCGATCCTCGGTGGCGGGAAACACGCCGCCCATCAGCAGATCGCAAATCTCCGTCGTCGTGATGTCGATGGCGCCGGCCAGCAGGCCGGAATCGGCCAGCTTCTCCATCGACTGCCCGCCAACGCCGGTGGCGTGGAAAACCAGGCATTCCCAGTCCTTCGAAAGCTCTGCCGAGATCTGCTGCACGCAAGGCGTGGTGACGCCGAACATCGTCAGGCCCACGGCGGGCAGGTCGGTCGTGGCGGGCGGGCCCGTGCCCTCGGCCAGCCGCGACTTCACCATGCCGATCAGGGCCTGCGCGCCATTGCCGAGCACCTGGCGCGAGATCGAGTTGATGCCCTGCACGTCGGTGACCGAATACATCATCGTGATGTCGCTCGGCCCGACATAGCGGCCGACGTCGCCCGACGCGATCGAGGAGACCAGCACTTTGGGCACGCCGATCGGCAACGCGCGCATGCCCGGTGCGACGATCGAGGCGCCGCCGGAGCCGCCGGCGCTGATGATGCCGGCGACGGCACCCTGTCGTTTGATCCAGGCCTCGAAAGCCTCCGCCATGGCGCTAACCGAGGCGCCGCGCTCGCCATTGAAGACGCCGGAACCGCCGCGCGGATGGTTGAGTGCGATTTCCTGCGCGGTCACGTCGGTGGTCGCGGCCTTGCCGCTGGTCGACACATCGACCAGCCGCGTTCGCAGGCCGCTCGCCTTGACGAGGTCGCGAATGAAACGCAGCTCCGGTCCCTTGGTATCGAGCGTGCCGACCACGAGAATCGCAGGCGGTCCGCTTGAAAGGCTGGTTACCGTCGGGGAGCGCCGCCGCGCCGCCTCGTCGATCCGGCTGGACCCGGTTGAGACGATACGCGCGGCGGCCTCGATGCGCGCCGCAGGAACGGGTTGCGACCACCGCGTCGGCGGGATCGGATTGGAAATGTAGATGCGCACCGGCCCCGCATGCGCGACGGTCGCCGGCGTGCTCGCCGCCTCGCGTGGCGCGCCTGTGGGTTCCTGGTCGGCTGCTGGTGCCGCTTCCGAATGGCGGCCGACGCCGAGCAGGCGCTGCTGCAATTCGCGGTCGGCGGCCAGGCGCTGCGAGTCGATGATGCGGTTGATCCGCCCATTGACCATGATCGCGACCTTGTCGGATACCGAGGTCGCGACGCCGATGTTCTGCTCGATGACGAGGATGGCGATGTCGCCTTCCTCGCCGAGCTGGACCAGCATGTTCTCGACCTGGCTGACGATGACCGGCGCCAGGCCTTCGGTCGGCTCGTCCATGATCAGCAGTTGCGGGTTGGTCAGCAGCGCGCGCGCGATGGCGAGCATCTGCTGCTCGCCGCCGGAAAGTTGCCCGCCGCCATTGTTCTTGCGTTCGGCGAGCCGCGGAAAGGTGTCGTAGATGCGCTCCACAGTCCAGGCGCCGGGCCGCGTACCGGTGCTCAGGCGCAGATGCTCGTCGACGCTGAGCGAGCGCCACAGCCGGCGCCCCTGCGGGACATAGCCGACGCCGAGCCGGGCGATTTGTGCCGGCTGCAGGCTCAGAAGATCCTGGCCGTTCATGCGGATCGAACCGCTGGAGGCGCGCACTAGGCCCATGATGGTCTTGCACAGCGTCGTCTTGCCCATGCCGTTGCGGCCGACGACGGACAGCACGCCGCGCTCCAGCGTGAGGTCGACGCCCTGCAACGCGTGCGAATGCCCGTAATAGACGTTGAGGCCGCTGACCTGCAGGATCGCGGTACTGGCAGTGGGACGGCGCGGCTCAGCCATGTCCGCCTCCCAGATAAAGTTCCTGCACCTCGGGATCGGATTCGATCTCCTGCGGCGCGCCTTCCTTGAAGATGCGGCCGTTGTGCATCATCGTCACGCTTTCGACCACGCGCAACGCGACGTCCATGTCGTGCTCGATGATGATGTAGCCGATATGCGCGGGCAACGCCGACAGGATGTCGATCAGTTCGGAGCGTTCGGTCGGCGACAGGCCGGCGGCGGGTTCGTCAAACAGAATAAGACGCGGCGCTCCGGCCAGCGCGAGCGCGATCTCGAGCTGCCGCTGCTGGCCGTAGCTCAGCTCGGAAACCAGCTGGTCCTTGATGTCGCGCAGATGCACGGCCTGCACGAGATTCTCGGCGGCATGAACCAGCGCGTCCTTCTGGTTGGGGCGGATCAACGAGAAGCGTCCGCGCGAAACGCCGCGACAGGCGAGATAGACATTGTCGATCACCGAGAGGCCGGGAAACAGCGCCGAGATCTGGTAGGTGCGGCGCAGCCCGCGCCGGATCCGCTCATGCGGCGGAAACGCCGTGACGTCCTCGCCGAAGAACCGGATCGTGCCGGAGGTCGGGAGGAAATCGCCGGTGACGCAGTTGAACAGCGTGGTCTTGCCGGCGCCGTTCGAGCCCAGCACCGCGCGCCGCTCGCCCGGCCGCACCGTCAGGGTAATGTCGGTCAGGGCGGCGAGCGCGCCGAACAGGCGGGTGACGCCGCGCAGTTCCAGCGCGTTGCCGGCGCCGACGGCGGAAAGGCGTTGCGCGACGCTATCCATGGCCGCCGCCTCCATGGCTGCCACTTCCTCGCGGTGCGTTCTGCGAGCCCTGGCCACGGTTGCGCCAGCGCATCCACAGCCCGGTCACGCCGTCCGGCGACCAGAACACGATGACGAGAAAACCGAAGCCGACCAGCAGGCGAAACCGGTTGCCGTCGAGCCCGACCGCGACCAGGAAATCCAGCGCGAAGGTGCGCAGGACCACGTAGATCAAGGCTCCGATGAACGGCCCGATCGGCCGTGATATGCCGCCGACGACGGCAATGACCAGAATATCGATCGCGGTATCGACGCCGACGGTGCCGGGGGAAATCTGGCCGTTGCTCCACACCAGGAGGATGCCGGCGACCGAGGCGACCACGGAGGCGAACACATAGGCGGCGATGCGATGCGCGTTGACGTTGAAGCCGAGCGCCGCCATGCGGCGCGGATTGTCGCGCACGCCCTGCAGCGCGAGCCCGAACGGCGCGCGGGCGAGATAGCCGGCGGCCCAAAGCGACAGCGCGGCGAAGCCCAGCGTCACATAATAAAACGGCACCGGCGCGCGCCAGTCGACGTCCCAGAATTTCGGCGTCGCGACGCTGTTGATGCCGGTATGGCCGTTGAAGATCGCGTAATTCTGGTTGACGAAATAGAAGAACGCCGACGCGATCGCCAGCGTGATCATGATGGTGTAGATGCCCTCGGTGCGCACCGCCAGCGCGCCGGTGACGGTGCCGAACAGCGTGGCGAGTGCAATGGCCATCGGCGCGGCGAGCCACCACGGCCAGCCGAGGCTGACGGCGCCAACGCCGTTGACGCCGAAGATCGCCACCATGTAGCCGGCGAAGCCCGCGATCGTCATCTGCGCGACGCTGACCATGCCGCCATAGCCGGCGAGGAACATCAGGCTCAGCGCGATCATGCCGAGGATGTACGACCAGGAGAAGATCTGGAACAGGATGAAGTCGTTGGCCAGTAGCGGCATGATCAGCAGGATCACCGCGACGACCGCCGCCGCCGGATGGATGCGCTGGATCCAGCCGGTCGCCTCGGCTGGCGCGGCAACCGTGGATGGGGGTGAACGATGGGTGTCGATCACGGCCATCGTTCAGCGCCTCGCCAAGAGGCCCTGGGGCCGCAGCGCTAGGACCACCACCATGATCAGGAAGGTCAGCACGATCGAATAGGTCGGGATGTAGACCGAGCCGAGTTGTTCGGCGAGACCGACGATCAATGCGCCGAGCGCAGCGCCCGGTATCGACCCCATGCCGCCGACGATGACCACGACCAGCGACGCCAGCAGAAACCGTGTGTCTTCGCCCGGCGAGATCGATTGAAAGGTTCCGCCGACCACGCCGGCCATTCCCGCCATGCCGGCGCCGAAGGCAAACACCAGCACGAACACCAATTGGATCGGTACGCCCATCGCCGCGAGCATGTCGCGGTCGTCGACACCGGCGCGGACGATCATGCCGATGCGGGTGCGGTTGAGCACCAGCCACATCGCCACGCCGATCACGATGGAAGCCATCAGGATGACGAGCCGTACGATCGGGTAGGTCAGATAGACCGGCTCTCCCGATGATTTGACCGCGGTCACGAACGGCAGCGGCATCGGGCCGACCAGCCATTGGGGCGTGTGGATCTGGTAATAATTGCCGCCAAAACCCCACAGCATGAGGTCGGCGAGCACAATCGAGATGCCGATGGTGACCAGCGTCTGCCGCAGGTCCTGGCCCTCCATGCGGCGGAACACCAGAACCTGCAGAATGATGCCGAGCAAGGCCGCCGCGATGAAGGCGACGATGAAACTGAACACCCAGGACCCGGTCCATTCCACGGTCTTGTAGCCGATGTATCCGCCAAACAGATAAATCGACCCATGCGCCAGATTGACGTTGCGCATCAACCCGAAGATCAGCGTGAAGCCGCTGGCGACCAGGAAATACAGTCCGCCCAGCGTGATGCCGTTGAACAGCGCGTTGAGAAAGACTTTTTTCCGGCCGATGGCGTCCTCGAGGCCCTCCGGCCAGATCGCAAAGATCAGCCACAGCGCCACCACGATGGCGACCACGGTCACCAGCGCCCACACCGGATGGCGCTCGATAAAGCGGTTCATCCGGCCGCGCTCACCGCATAGGCCGGCGCGGCGCGAATGCGCCGGATTGTCATCCTTCGCGTGCTTCCCATGGCCATGGGCGCTTTGCCCTCCCGAACCGTTATCGCTTTTTGGCGCGATTACGCGATTATCGGGGCAGTGTAGCGCGGCTGGGGTCCAGTGACTTGATCGTGAGTATCTTTTTGCGCGGGCGGTGGTGGCACGTAGCCCGGAAGAGCGCAGCGACATACGGGACACCACGGGCCGATCGGCTCACCCCGGATATCGCTGCGCTCATCCGGGCTACAGGGGCCGTGTCCTCACAACACCTGCGCCGCACTGCGATAATCGGTCGGCGCCATGCCGACATTGGACGCGAAGAACCTCGTAAAGGCGCTCTGCGAGGAAAAGCCGAGATTGAAGCCGATGTCGGCCACCGGGTTTTCCGTCTTCACCAGCACGTCGATCGCTCGTTCCATCAGCAGCGTGTTGAGATAGAGGTTCGGCGTGACGCCGGTCTGGCTGCGGAACAGCTTGTAGAAATGCGGCCGTGACAGCCCGGATTCGCGGGCCACGTCGTCGAGCTGGATGTCGGCGCCGAGTCCCTCCTGGATGAGGCGGATCGATTTGCGGACGCGGAAATCCGTCACCCCTTCGAGGGCGCGACGTTCCGGCGGGTCGCCGGGACGCCGCCAGGTCTCGGCGTAGCAGGCGTCGATCAGGCCGCGCAGCTCGCGATCCAATTCGCTGAGGCCATGCGCGGAATAGACCATCGCCGCGGTGCGCCGGATCTGGCGATCGATCGTCGAGGTCCGGTAGGTCAGGGGGCGGCCGAAGCTAAGCCGCGCCGCGTCGCCGACGGCGCCGGGCGTGAACCATTCGGGATTGACGTAAAGAACGAAGAACAGCGATCCCTGGTCCAGATCGCAGGGCACGAAATTATGCGGCTCCCATGGACAAACGGCGACAAAGGAAGACGTGGTCAACGGGCAGAACGTATCGCCGACGGTGATGCTTCCATCCGAACCGCCGAGATGAAAAATCAGATGTCCTTCGCGATGCGCGTGGACGTTAAAGGGTCGGTTCAATTGATAAATCGAGGCGCGGCCGAAGCAGCCATGAAACACGGCGATCGCCCTGCTCATCTCCATCCTCCCCGCATTCTTAATTTATTGCGGCCAAGTTTGACGCACCGGTTGGAGATTGCAAGCGCGCGATGAACCGGAGGGCGCGGCGGTCGGCCGCGTCCTCCGGTGAGGGGTTTGATGGGTTCGCTTCGCATGCAACAGCGAGGCATGCGTTTCAGGATGGGTCAGTACTTCTTACATTCCGGCACGGTGCGACTCGGCAGACCGATCTTGGCGAACACCGCCGGATCGTAGCCCAAGGTCTGGTTGACGTTCGGTATCACCGCGACGACCTTGCTGAACAGATTGCCCTTGCCGTCATCGACGACCTCGGTCACGAAATTCGTGCCGATCGCCTGGCGATTGCTGTCGAGCTTGATTTCGCCGTTGGGTGCCTGGATCACCAGCGTGTTGAGGGTTTCGCGGAGTTTCTTCTGGCCGTCGCTGAGGTCGGCGTTGACCTTGGTGAGTGCCTCCATCAAAGCCTGCGTGGCGCCGTAATAATTGGTTGCCAGCAGGGACGGGCTCGGGAAGCGCTTCTCCGGCGGGAATGCGTCCTGATAGGCCTTCACGAAAGCCTGCCAGCTCGGATTGTCCCAGGTATCGCCCTGACCGCTGGCCGCGACGGTGCCGATCAGCGCGTTCTTGGCGTTGCCCTTGGCCGACAGGATGGTCTGGTCGACCATGATCGACCCCCCGATCAGATGCGCCTTGCCGCCCGCCTGCTGATACTGGTTGAGGAAGTTGACGGCGTCGCCGCCGCCGAGGCCGAGATAGATCGCGTCGACGTCATCCGGCATCGCCGCGATGACCGAGGCGAAATCCTTGGTGCCGAGCGGCACCCATTGGCGGCTGCTGATCTTGCCGCCGGCCGCGCAATATTCCAGCGCGAGGCCGAAAACCTGCGTGTAGACAAAGGAATAGTCCTCGCCGACGGTGGCGATCTTCTTGTAGCCCTTGGTCTTGAAAATGTAGTTGCCAAGGCCGGCCTGCCACTGCGCGCCGTCCATGTTGAAGCGGTAGAAGTTGGGAGCGGGATCGACGTAAGTGGTTTCCTGGGCGCCCGAGGCCGCATTGATGAAGGTGACTTCAGGATGGGTCTTGGCGAAGTTCTTGACCGCGATGCCTTCGTCGCCCGACAGCGGCGAGAGCATCAACTGGACCTTGTCCTGTTCGACCAGCTTGCGCGCTGCCCGCACCGCGGAATCGGGCGTGGCGTCGGTGGAGGCAATGATGAAGTCCAGTTCCTTGCCGCCGACCTTGGTGCCGTATTTTTTCAACGCGGTCTGCATGCCGCGGATGCCGTCTTCGCCGAGCACCGTGTAGGTGCCTTCGAGGGTCGCCGTGACGCCGACCTTGATCTTTTCCTGAGCCTGCGCGCCACCTGACAACATAAGGCAGCCTAGCGCGACGGCGCCGATACTCCGCTTGACCATTGTGTCCTCCCCTTGTCGGTCTCGCCGCGCGTTCTCGCGCCGCGTTTCGCCAACCCGATGTGCGGCCTCGACCAAAATTCTGATGAACCCGGTCCGGCCAATGGGAAGAGACTAACGGACTTTGTGCGCAGGTGAGGCGGCGGACGGATACGGCTTTTGACCTGCAGTCTCATTTTGTCTGCTGCTTCGCAGCATTTAATTCGCGGCCGCAACAAGCGTGACAGTGGGGCGTCGCTGCTGCGAAGGTGGTACTCGCCGTACCGGCGGTCCTGTCATGCAGATATGATGAATGCCCGACCGGAACGGGATGCGAGGCCGTCCGTTTCACTATGGGGCTGCTCGACGAGGAACTTAACGGAATGAATATGAAGAAGTTTTTGGCCGCCGCCGCGGCGACGCTGATCGTCGCGACGTTCACGCTGGACGCAGCGTCGGCGCGACACCGTTATCGCGGTCACTATTATCACCACCACCATCCCTATATGAGCTACGGCAGGACAGGCGGATCCTGGGGCAACGCGGCCATGAGCGGCAACAATGGCAATTCGGGCAGCGGCTCGAATTCGCTCGGCCACATCAAGGGCGGCAATATCGGCGGCGGGAAGTAGCGGCGATCGACCGTTTGCGGTCGCGCCGCGTTCAGCCCTTGTTTGGCGGCGTCGGCTCCCCGAGCGACAGCATCAGGCGGTTGGCCCAGTTGAAGAACGCGCTGCCGTTGATGACGTCGGCGATGGCGGCATCCTCCAGTCCGGCCGCCCTCAGCCGTTCGATATGCGGCTTGCCGAACGTGATCGGCGTGGCCGCAAGCGCGATCGATGCCGCCACGATGGCATTCCATCGCTCCTCGAGATCGGCGCCGATCCCGACATCGAGCAGCCGTTGAACATCATCCCCGCGCTTCGAATAGGTCGTGGCAAAGCGGGCGTGCACTGACGCGCAGTAAATGCAGCCATTGAAGCGCGACGTCGCCGTCGCGGCGAGTTCCCGTTCGGCGCGCGGCAGTCCGCCTTCCGGATTGTAGAAGATGTCCTTGTCGGTCTTGGTGCGAGCCTCGAGGATGCCGGGATCTCGGGCAAGGAGCATGAAGTACTCCGACTTGCTGCGTGCCGGCTCCACCAGCGCTTCCCAGTGCCGATCGGTCAATTCGGCTTCGGAGAGCGGTTCGAGCCACGGCAGCCAGCCGACCTGGTCCCGCGTGAACTGGTTCGGCTCGGTATTTTGCGGATGGGTGATGACGGTTTCAGCCACGGCGATGTCTCCCGATATGAATGGCGATGGCGCGGTCAGAGCATGATCCCGAAAGTGGATGCCGGTTTTCGGATAAGATCATGCTCAAACAATAGTCAGAAAGAAGCCGCAAGTTCGCGTAAGCCGGCGACGACGCGAATCTGGAACGACAGATAAGCCACCAGCTGTGAAAGCGTGACGATGTCGGTGGTGGACCAGCCGGCCTTGAGGAGGGCGCTCAATGCTTCCTGGCTGGCATCGCGCGGATGGAAGACGAGCAAATGAGCGTGCTCTAGTCCGGCAGCGAGCCGTTCGCCGAGCCGTTTCCGGTGGCTGTCCTCGACGCGATAGGCGACGCCGGGCTTGTCTTCGCTGCTGAGAGGGCCGGCCGGATAGTGGCCATAGGGTCCTTGAACCGCGCCGCGGCCGGCTTCCTGCGCGATGACTTCGGCCAGATCGGGTTCGGAGGAGCTGATTTCGGCGGCATAGAACGCCGTGGAGGCCGGCTCGCGCTGCACGCCAGCGACAAAGGCGGCCACCGCGAGACGTTCCGTTAAAGAAAATCCGCCGAAATCACCGGGCTGAAACAGCGCGAGATAGCTTTTCTGCGTATTCTCCCTCGCTTGCGGCCGTACCGCCCTGATTTGATCGAGGCGAGAGCCCGGCTCGATCGCGACGAGGCGGTCGATAATGTCGCTGTTCGGCTGTTGTGTCATGCGTAGTGCCTCGTTCAGTCGGCCAGCGACGTGCTGGCAGCGGTGCGATTCTCATGCCTGGAAAGCGCCGGACCTGCCCATCCAAGCGCCGGCGCCACCTGCTCGGCGGTCAGTTCGATGGAGCGCAAGGTAAGAGCGGGAGGGGGATCGATCGAGTGGACCTGGAATACGAGATCGGTGACTCGGGGAAGGATGGTATCGGCATGTAGCGAAGCGATAACGTCTTCGGGTGTTCCGACATGCGTGTCGAAAGTCGCGATCAGATCATCCAGCGTGTCGCCGCGGAGGATGTGGCCGCCTTTCTTGAAGCGCTCCAGCGCGCGCCGCAATCCCTGTTCGGCGAAACGTCGCGCTTCTGCGCGGCTGTCGGCGACAAAAAGGCTTCGTGACGCCATGATCCGCGGCGGCCGGCCGGCCGGCAGCGCCGCGAGATAGGCGTCGATGATCGGATGCTGTATATCGCCCAGCGATGCATTCGGTGCATCCGCCGTGCGCGGCTGGGTCCGCGACAGCATCAGGCCATGCCCGCCGAGACCGGCCCAGTGACCGCCGTCGGCCGAGAAGGTGGCCTGCCAGAAGCGGTCGACGAGGCCGGGCCCATCCGGATAGAGTCTGTTCGTGGTCCCACCGATTGGCTTGCCCTCGAGGGCGCCAAGCAGTGTTCGGATATGATCGGCAAA
>JAQGJF010000949.1 GCA_028290765.1 Tardiphaga sp. | reverse complement strand
CCAACTGCTGGCGCATGCGCTGCCCGACTTCGATCAGGAGACGATCGCCGGTCGGATGGCCATGAACGTCATTGATCGGCTTGAAGCCATCCAGGTCCAGGATACCGATGCCGAGATTTCCGCCGCTCGCCGCCGCTAGTTGAATCCGCTGCTCGAGTTCGGAGAAAAACCGACGACGGTTCGGCAGGCCGGTCAGAATGTCGATGTTCGAATTCCTGAAATTGATGTCGCTCAGGATCTGTAGCTCGGTCTGCTGTTCCAGCAGAGCCTGCTGGTAATTGATCCGATCCTCGAAGTCCCTGTAGTTGACCAGCAGCATGAACACGATCGCGATCGCAACGATGACGAAATTGATCGCGATCGAAATGAATACGGTATTTCCGGTCGACGCGAAATAAACTGCGAAGGGAACGACGACGAGGCCCATGACGATCAGCGCAGCCGTGCGCAGGTGCATCAGGCAGAAACCGCAGCCGATCACCGTCACGGCCATGAAGAAGGCGACATGACCCTTGGTGTAGGCATCGCCATAGGGAAACAGGCTGAGACTCCACGCGCTGAATCCGGCGCCCAGAATGGCCGCGAAGAGAATGGTGCCGCGAAGCTTTGCCAGCGCCTGTTCGTGGCTCCAGACATGGTGGCGGGTACGCAGCCACATGATCATACGAATGACACAGACCAGGTCGAGTGCCGCGGGGATGTACACGGTCAGGACAGCCGGAGCGCTCCCCAGATGG
The DNA here is from genome assembly GCA_028290765.1 of Tardiphaga sp. The sequence goes on along the minus strand of JAQGJF010000949.1, from coordinate 8,220 downwards.
GTAATGGCCAACGCAAGCGTGCTGGACATCACCAGCGCGTACATCAAGGGGACCTGCTTGGAAAAAGCGGCAAGCTTCGCCTGAATAAGTTCAGGGTTATCTCGCGAGGTCCGCAACAGGCCCTGAGCTTCCAATTTAACGGCGGCGATCAAATTGCGCATAACGCCCTTCTGGACAAAGACTATTTGGCCAGAAGCTTACGTCATACCTGTTAACGCTTGCGCACATCTCAGTTTGCGCAGCACCACATCTCAGTTTGCGCAGCACGCGGGGCGCGTCCGATCGAACGTGATACGGGCTCGTCGCAGCCAGCATGTTGGCCATTGGTCGAATACGGCGAACTAAGTTGGCGCCGAAGCGGCCAGAACTTATAATGTCTGTCCAAGCGGATAAGTCGCAATTCACACGACGTTCGCGGTAGCGAAAGAATCGCGCGCTTCGCAGATGCGAAGGCCGAATTTGCGAAACTTCAGCACCGAGCTATTCGGTCGATCCCGAATTCCGCGGGCATGAAACTCAATAAAATTAACGTTCGGATAACACTAATAGCTCAATAATCGCACAATTTGAAGGCGTAGGGGGTCGCTAGTTCCCCTTATTCGGCCTGGCACCGGCAAGTCTTATTCGTGTTCGTGTTCCGACGATCACGACGGGTTTTCAGTTCCAGATGATCAAGGGATACTTGCAATGCAGCCTCGCCTGACGATCTCGCGCGCGATCGTACTGTTCGGTCTCGTCACCGCCATGGGATTGGGCGCGGTCATCTTCACCAGCAATTACGCGCTGAGCGAGCTGAAGGTCGGCGGTCCGATCTACAACAAGATCAAGCTCGGCAACGACCTTGTCGCCGACATCCTGCCGCCACCCGAATACGTCATCGAGGCCTATCTCGAGGCGACGCTTGCGCTGCACGATCCAGCATCGCTCGCGGCGCGCAGCGGGCGCCTGGTTCAGCTCAAGAAAGAATATGACGAGCGGTTTCAGTTCTGGACGCAGTCGGATCTGGAGCCCTCGATCAAGTCCAAGCTGATCGAGACCTCTCATCGCGCGGTTCAACGCTTCTGGACCGCCCTGCAGCAGAACTTGCTGCCGGCGCTGGCGAAAAACGACGCCGACGCCGCGGCGAAATCCTATGCGGAGGTGACCTCGGCCTACGCGGAACATCGCGGCGTGATCGACCAGATCGTCAAGCTGGCCAACGACCTCAATGTCGCCACCGAAGCCAATGCCACCAACCGTGACGCGACCTTCGTCATCATCCTGTGGAGCGTTTCCGGCGTGGTGCTGCTGCTGATCGGCGCGGGCCTCTTCGGGATGGGCCTCGGCGTGATCAAGCCGGTGTCGCGGATGACGGAAGTCATGCAGCGGCTGGCCGAGGGCAAATTGGAAAGCGACATTCCGTCACTGGCACGCACCGACGAAATCGGATCGATGGCTAGAGCAGTTCAGGTGTTCAAGGACAGCGCCTTGCGCGTCAAGGCGATGGAGTCCGAGCAGGCCGCCTTCCACGACAAGCTGGAAGCCGATCGCAAGGCCGCGATGTATCAGGTCGCCGATGGCTTCGAAAAGGCGGTCGGAAACATCGTCAAAGCGGTGTCGGCGGCTTCCGCGGAGATCGAAGCGGCCGCCAGCAGCTTGACCAAGACCGCGGAAGCGACACAAGGGCTTTCGACGACGGTGACCGAAGCCTCCGACCGATCATCCGCCAATGTGCAATCGGCGGCATCCGCCGCCGAGGAAATGGCTTCCTCGGTCAGCGAAATCGCCCGCCAGGTTCAGGCATCGCACGAGGTGACCGCTGCGGCCGTGCAGCAGGCCGAGCAGACCAACGCCCGCATCGCCGAACTCTCGCAATCCGCTGGCCGCATTGGCGAAGTCGTCAAGCTGATTACCGCGATCGCCGAGCAGACCAACCTCTTGGCCCTGAACGCCACGATCGAAGCCGCCCGCGCCGGCGATGCCGGGCGGGGCTTTGCGGTGGTTGCCGCCGAAGTGAAGGCGCTGTCGGTCCAGACCGCCAAGGCCACCGAGGAAGTCGGCGCGCAGATCGCGCAAATGCAGGCCGCCACCGATCAATCGGTTGCCGCCATCAAGCAGATCGGCGGGACGATCACGCAGATCTCCGAAATATCCTCGGCGATCGCCGGGGCCGTCGAGGAACAGGGCGTGGCGACACGGGAAATTTCCCGCAACGTCCAGCAGGCCGCGCTGGGCGCCACCGAGGTCGCCGGCAGCATTTCGGACGTCAGCCGAGGCGCCGAGAAGACCGGGCAGGAATCCGGCCAGGTTCACGGCTTCGCCCGCTCGCTGCTCAACGAGAGCAATCACCTCAAGCTCGAAGTCGAGAAGTTCCTGCAGACCATACGGGCGGCGTGAGGCGCGTCTGCCACGGCCAGATCATCCTTTGACGGCCTTGGTATCACCGCCGCTTCGCGACCCAGACGATATGCCGCACGCCACGCTTGCCGTCGGCGCGCACGGGGATTTCGACCACTTCAAAACCGGCCTTGCGAAGCCGCTGACTGAACCTTGCATCCGGCCCCGACGACCACACCGCGAACACCCCGCCACCACGTAACGCGACGAAAGCGGAGCGCAACCCCGCCGCGTCATACAACGCGTCATTGGCGGTTCTCGATAGTCCATCCGGACCGTTGTCGACATCGAGCAGGATCGCGTCGTAGGCTGATCGGCCGGCGCGGATCAACGGGCCAACATCGCCTTCGTGGATGCCGACGCGCGAGTCGCCCAGACTGGTGCCGAACACCTCCGCCATCGGCCCGCGCGCCCAAGCCACGACGGCCGGCACCAGTTCGGCGACGGTGATCCGAGCTTCGGGTCCGACCGCCGCCAGCGCGGCGCGGAGCGTAAAGCCCATGCCCAGCCCGCCGATCAGGACCCGCGGCGCGGCAGCGGCCCGCATGCGCTCGAAAGCGAGCTTGGCGAGCGCCGCCTCCGAGCCGCCGAGCCGACTGTTCATCAGTTCGTTCTGACCGAGCATGATGGAAAATTCCGAGCCGCGCTGCATCAGCCGGATTTCATCATGGCTGTCGGGAATCTTGGCCATGCCGAGCAGAGTCCAGGGAATCACGGCATACTCCATCATCGATCGTCGCCACCCGCGAAAGCGGGTGGTCCAGTATTCAACAGCGCTCACGTCGATCATGTGCGCTCTCTGGAATACTGGATCGTCCGGTCAAGCCGGACGATGACGGTTATTCGCTGTGTGATACGCTAAGCCGCCCGCACCGTCGCCAGGAAATCACCGACCTCGTTCTGCAGCGTGTCGGCCTGGTTGGCGAGCTTGTCGGCTTCCTGCAGCAAGTCGGAGGCGGCGGCGCCGGCGGCGTCGACCGCTTCGCTCACGCCGTTGATGTTCTGCGACACGTGCTTGGCGGATCCCGCGGCTTCCTGGACGTTGCGGGTAATTTCCTGGGTCGCCGCGGCCTGCTGTTCCATCGACGAAGCGATCGTCGCCGAGATCTGGTTGACCTCGACGATGGTGTCGGAGATCCGCTTGATCGCCGCCACGGCATCCGCGGTTTCGTTCTGGATCGATTCGATCTGGGCCCGGATGTCGTCGGTGGCCCGCGAGGTCTGGGTGGCCAGCGATTTCACTTCCGACGCGACGACGGCGAATCCCCGGCCGGATTCGCCGGCGCGGGCCGCTTCGATGGTGGCATTGAGCGCCAGAAGATTGGTCTGGCTGGCGATCTGGGTAATCAGCGCGACCACCTCGCCGATTTTCTGCGCCGCATCGGCCAGGCCGGCGACGCTGACATTGGTCTTTTCGCTCTCGTCATTGGCGCGGTGCGCCACCGTGGAGGCCTGATTCACCTGACGGCCGATCTCGGCGATCGACGCCGCCAGTTCCTCGGAGGCTGCCGCGACCACCTGAACGTTGACAGTGGACTCCTCGGCGCCCGATGCCACGGCACTGGCCCGCGCTTGGGTCTCCTCGGCATTGACCGACATCGATTTAGCGGTGGACTGCATCGCCGCCGCCGCGCTCGAAACCGCGCTGACGATGCCGCCGATCCGCGCTTCGAAGCCGTCGGCCATGGAACGCAGCGCCTGCTTCTTCTGTTCTTCCGCCTGCTCGGCGATTTCCTGCTGCTCGGCCTGCAGGCTCTTCATCGCGGTGGCGTTGCTCTTGAACACTTCGAGCGCCTTGGCCATGTCGCCGATTTCGTCGCTTCGCGACGTCTCATTGATTTCGACCGAAAGGTCGCCGCCGCCGAGCCTGGTCATCTTGTCGCTGAGGCTCATCAGCGAGCGCGTGATGTTGCGGTTGAGCAGAAGGATGATTCCGCCGGCGATCAGCAGCAGCACCAGGCCGTAGAGAGCCAGCCGGAGCACCACCGCCTGATAATCCGCGTCGAGATCGTCGATATACACACCGGCGGTGACGATCAGGCCCCAGGGCGCAAACTTCTTGATGAAGGTGAGCTTGGGCAGCAGCGGCTCGGTGGTGCCCGGCTTCGGATAGAGATAGGACACCATCCCCTCATCGCGGGTGGCGACCGCATCGATGAAATCCTGCAGCAGATATTTTCCGTTCGCCGCCTGGGTTCCCTTGGTGCCGTTGACCTTGGTCACCGCGGCATTCATGAACCAGAGACCGTCCAGACCACCGATCGCGACATAGCTGCGATGGTCATCGAACCACATCGCACTGCCGGCCTCCTTGTAGCGCGCCATTGCCTCTTCGCGGGTGAGCTTGCCCGCCTTGACCTGGGCGTCGAGGGCCTGCGCCTGCTCATAGGCCAGTTCGGCCACTGCCCGCAGCTTGGCGATGCGATCCTGCATCATCCGCTCACGAAGGATGGAGCTGGCCGCGCCGATCGCGGTGGCGAGCGCAATGCCGGTCAGGATGAGCACCAACAGCAGTTTTGTCCGGATCCTGATCCTGTTGATGATGCTCATGAAACCCTCTACCGGTGGATGTACCGCTGGTCAAAGGGTGTTTCATATTTCTCCGAATAGTTAGTTAAGCTTTTGACACTGGCCGGACATACCAGCACTGCAACCACCAGTGGACGGCTGGAGGCAGAAAAGAGGCCCTACAGCAGCTTGCCGTCCGGCCCGAAAAACGGATGCGGACCGTCGAACTCACCGATCGGCACCGTGTGGGTTACGACCTGGCCAAAGCCGTCGCCGGGGAACCAGGCGTGCAAATGAAACGCCGGCGGCTCGACCTTGAAGGATGGCTCGCGCAACTCGCCGAGATCGAGATCGACGGCATGATTGGGCGCCGGACAGATGGTGGCCACGACGCCGGCGAAGCTTGTCAGCGTCGCGCGATGGACATGGCCGGCGGCGATCAGCCGGACCCGCGGATGCTTCCTGACGATGGCCGCGAGTTCGCTCGCATTGAGCAGATTCTGACGATCCATGTGCCAGATGCCGGCCAGGAATGGCGGATGGTGCAGGAACAGCAGCGCTGGCCGTTCCTGTGATGACGCCAGCGTGGCGTCGAGCCATTGCAGCGTCGGCGCTTCCAGTTCGCCGTGCGGCTTGCCCGGCACGCTGGAGTCGAGAAGGATGACTTCCAGTCCGGCAACGCTGCGCGTCTGGTTGAGCGCGCCCGAAGCCGCCGCATAGGGCTGATCCGGAAAAGAAGCCCGCATCAATTCGCGCGAGTCGTGATTGCCGGGACTGCCGATGAACGGAAGCTGCAGCGGCGCCAGCAGGCGCTTGAGGTAGGCGTATTCCTCGGCCGTCGGCGTATCGGCCAGATCGCCCGAGATCACCACCAGATCGGGGCGCGGCTGGAACGCATTCAGCGCCGCGACGCAACGCTCGAGTGCCTTCGCGGTATCGACGCGGCCATAGGCCAGCGCGCCGCGCGGTTTTATGTGCAGATCGGAGATCTGCACGATGAGGATCGGCTTTGAAGGCATCGAACGTTCCTAGGTTTCTTTCGGCAACAGGCGCACCGCCTCCGGCGCGATCGAGAGCCCGACACGATCGCCTGCCGTGACCGCAGTCTTGTTCGGCGCATCGACGGTGAGCAATTTGTCGGAAGCACCGCTGACCACGATGCGTTGCCGGTCGCCGATGAAGCTGACGCTGTCGATCACCCCTTGCAACGAGGCCTCCCCGGCTCCCACAATCCGGATCGTCTCGGGCCTGACCATCGCCACGGCGGCAGCCGTATCCGCCGCGCCAGCCAGGGCCAACCGTCCGCCGGGCAAAACCAGATGCCCGCCCACCACCGCCGCTTCGACGATATTGGCGGCGCCGACGAACTCCGCGACAAAGCGGCTGCCCGGCGCGAAGTAGATGTCGCGCGGCGTGCCGATCTGGCCGATGACGCCCTTGCGCATGACCACGATGCGATCGCCGAGTTCCATCGCCTCGGACTGATCGTGGGTGACGTAGATCGTGGTGATGCCGAGCGAGCGCAACAGGCGATTAAGTTCGCCGCGCAGACGATCGCGCAGCGCGGCGTCGAGCGCGGTCAGCGGTTCGTCCAGCAGCAGGATGCCCGGACGGATAGCGACCGCCCGCGCCAGCGCGACCCGCTGGCGCTGGCCGCCGGAGAGCTGGTCGATGCGGCGGTCTTCGAGGCCGGTGATGTTGGTCAGCTTCACCAGCTCGGCGACACGCGCAGCGCGCTCTTCCTTAGGGACCCCGCGAATTTTCAGACCGTAGCCGATGTTGTCGGCAACGCTCATATTGGGAAACAGCGCGTAGGACTGGAATACCATCCCGACATTGCGCTTCTCAATCGGCACCGATGTCATGTCGGCGCCGTCGAACAGCACGCGGCCGCCGGCATCCGGCACATCGAGCCCTGCGATGATGCGCAGCATCGTGGTCTTGCCGCAGCCGCTTGGTCCGAGCAGCACCAAGTCTCGCCGCGCTCGATATCGAGGGTGGCCGGTTCGAGCGCGCGGGTGCCGTCGGCAAAGGTCTTGCCGCAGGCTTCGACCCGCACCGAAGCGCCGTGTCCGCTCGCCTTCATTGCTTTTGTCCCTCGTCGGCGAACATCTGCATCGCGACCAGCAGCGGCACGATCATCACAAAGAATATCAGGGTGTAGGCCGATGCCACTTCGAGTCGCATCGAGGCATAGGCGTCGGCAAGGCCGATCGGCAGCGTCTTGGTCAGCGGGGTGTGCAGCATCCAGGTGAGATTGAATTCACCGAGCGACAGCGTGACCACCATCAGCGCGCCGGCCAGAATCCCCGGCATTGCGTTGGGCACGATGACGTCGACAAACCGCCGAAATGGCGACGCGCCGAGCGACGCCGCGCCCTCGTCGAGGGTCTTGATGTCGATGGTCGAAAACACCGCCATCACCGAGCGCACCATGAAGGGCATGGTGAACACGACATGGCCCGCAAGGATGAACAGCCAGGAGCGGCGGAAACCGCCGAAACCGCCATAGGTCAGGAGCAGCGCCAACGCGATCGCGAGTCCGGGGATTGCCAGCGGCAGCGTGATGATCTCTTCGACGATGCGCGACAGCCGTCCGCCGCGAACGTGCAGGGCATAGGCCGCCGGAACGCCAACAACGAGCGTGACCAGGAGCGTCGCGAACGCAATCACGAAGGACAGGAAAATGGTGCCCGAATAGAGCTCCCAGACCTGAAACACCCATTGCAGCGTCACGCCCGATTGGATGCCGCGAAAGTAATTCACGGTGACGCCGGCGGAAATCGACAGGATTGCTGGCACCACCAGGAACGCCGCGACCACGAGCGTGAACATCAATTGGCCGGCGAAGATCAGGCGGTCGCGCATGTGCTATCCCGCCGCCGCGACGGTGCCGCCGCTGAAGGAGCGGGCAACCGCCAGCATCGCCCAGGCGATGAAGCCGAGGCCCACCGACAATGCCGCGGAGGTGGAGAAATTCGCCGCCAGCGTGAACTCGGTATAGATCAGCATCGGCAGCACATCGATATTGGTCGCCAGCGTAAACGCCGTGCCGAACGCGCCCATCGCGGTGGCGAAGGCGATGGCGCCGGAGGCCACGAAGGCCGGCACCAGCGCCGGCAGCACCACGTCGCGCTGCACTGCCCATGGGCTGGCGCCGAGCGAACGCGCCGCCTCCTCCAGCCCGACATCGAGCTTCTGCACTGCAGCCATGATGGTGAGGATGACGCGGGGGATCGAGAAATAGAGATAGCCGAGAAACAGCCCGTAGATCGAATAGGCAAAGACGATCTTGTCGCCGATGAGCCGGTTCGACAGGTCGCCGATCAGACCCTG
>JAQGJF010001135.1 GCA_028290765.1 Tardiphaga sp. | reverse complement strand
GGTTTCTGCAATATCTTAGCCGGCAAGAGCGGGCCTCCATATGCGTTCGGGCACGCGCCAGTCGATGCCCTCGATCAGCATCGCGAGCTGCGCCGGAGACAGCGTGATGGAGCCTTCGTACCCCGTCAGCCGCGGCCACACGAATCCGCCCCGATCGGCCGCTTGGTGAACAGGCACAGCCCATTGCCGTCCCAGAACAGTATCTTGACGATCTGCGCTCGTTTGCCCCGGAAGGCGAACAGATGGCCGCAGAACGGATCCTTCTTCAGCGTCTCCTGGACCAGCATGGCCAGTCCATCCATGCCCTTCCTCATGTCGGTGTAACCCAGCGCCAGGTGCACCTTCACGCCCGCCGGAACGATCATCATCGTGCATCCTCCCGGTCGAGAACATGCTGGCGAACCGCTTCCGGATCGCTGCCTTCGGGCGCAAAGACGCGTCGCCCGTCGGGCAGTTGCACCGGCATCATCCCGTCCGGTGGATGCAACAGATCGTGCAGCACCGCTGGGCCGGACGATCCTCCAGAGCTACCTCCCGGGAGCGTAACCGTTGCCAGCTTCGCTGCCTTCTTGCCCGCAAAGCCGAACTGGACGCGCCAGCGGAACACCATGCTCGTGACGATGCGATGGCGGCGGCAGACCTCCGCCACACTCATGCCGGGCTGTTCCGATTCCAACACGACGGCTAGTTTCTCTTCGTCCGTGAAGCTGCGCCGGTTCGAGCGTCCGTCGTGCGGCGGTTCCGCTTCGCGTGCCACTGTCAAGTCGTTTTCCCGCGAGCACTCCTTAGCAGCGCTGCTAGCACCAGTGCTTATTTGCGGGCAGGCACTCGGATGAAGATGCGCCCGCCAGTCGATCTCCACCTCGGCGTTCTCGATACGGTCCCGCCATTTGCGCAACGCGTGAGGCGAAAGCCGCAGGCCGGAGGCATATTCGCGAACACCCATCCCGCTCCAGTTCATGGCTTCCACATGCATCGCCCAGAACGCCTGAAGCGCACGCGAGCGGGTGTCCGTGCGTACGGAATAGCGCGGTCTCAGATGTCGCTTGCCACTCTTCCCCTGCTGCCGGCGTTGCTCTTGCCAGCGCGAATCCTGCAGGGATTTCGCATGTTCGCGGGCTTCTTCCTTACTGATCAGATGCTTCATCCCGCGTTCGAACGTCTTGGTCGACAGCCCGTGCTGGCGGCAATAATCCGCGCGCGCCATTCCGCTTTGACGCCATGCCTCGACGTGCAACGACCAATAAGGGCTGTGCGCTTTTACCCAGGACCGAGATGCCACCGGAGATCCTCCCATGTACGAGAGAACCCGATTTGGAACGACACCGCACTCTCAGAAAGTCGTGCAAGATTCGGACGCTTACAACACGACAGCGGGACGGCGAGATAAAAGCGGCTCGCCGCTCGAACCTCAAGCCATTGGAATGGCTTGGGTTCGGCCGTGCCGGTCGGTCGGGGCGCGTGCCGCGCGCGATGCTTTCGCCAATGAATTCAAGAATGGTTTCGGCACTGTCCGGCGTTCCGCGTTCGTGGAGCCTTTGCCATGAGCGCGGGTGACAGCGATTTACGCATCCGGCCTGGCCGCATCCGCGGGACACGAGCGCCAAAGCCGAAGAGCTTCATCAACCAGGTGCTGCGTGCGGCGAAGAAGGCCGGTCCCACCTCCAGTCTTGCGGCTGCGGGTAAGCGCTCCTCGAGCTACGGGCGCTCGACCTTCGGCCGCGGCCGGATCAGTTTTAGCCGCAACCGCCTGTTCAGCCCGGCGCGGCGCGTGGTGGTGAAAGCGCGTGTCGTTCGCCATCAAGGCCGTTCCTTCCGTTCCGCGCCGCTGACCGCCCATCTTTCCTATCTGAAGCGCGACGGCGTCACCCGTAACAGCGAGAAGGCGGCGATGTTCGATGCCGGCAGCGACCGCGCTGACGACGCAGCCTTCGCGGATCGCTGCAAGGATGACCGGCATCACTTCCGCTTCATCGTCTCGCCCGAGGACGCCGGCGAGATGACCGATCTCAAAGCCTTCACGCGCGACCTCGCCAGGCAAATGGAAGTCGATCTCGGCACTCGGCTCGATTGGGTCGCCGTCGATCACTGGAACACGGACAATCCGCACGTTCATCTGCTGGTGCGGGGTGTCGATCAGACCGGTGCCGACCTCGTGATCTCGCGAGACTACATCAGCCAGGGCTTGCGCTCGCGCACCGAGGAACTGGTCTCGATCGAGCTTGGTCCAAAGCCCGAGCACGAGATCCGCAACGCTCTGGAAAAGGAGATCGCGGCCGAACGCTGGACGCGGCTCGACGTTGCGATCCGCATGGCCGCCGATGAAACCGGCGTCATCGACCTGCGCCCCGAAAATCCCGGCGCAGCCGACCCCGAAATCCGGCGCCTGATGATCGGACGGCTCCAGCACCTTGAGAAGATGGGCCTTGCCGCGCCTGCGGGCCCCGGCGAATGGATGGTCGGGCTGGAGGCCGAGCGCAGCCTTCGCGATCTCGGCATGCGCGGCGACATCATCAAGACCATGCACCGCGCCTTCACGGAACGCGGGGAGGCGCGGGGCGTCGCCGACTATGTGATCGATAGTGAGAGGCCGGGATCGCCGATCATCGGTCGCCTGGTCGACAGGGGACTCCATGATGAACTGACCGGCGAGGCTTATGCCGTGATCGATGGCACGGACGGACGCGCCCACCACGTTCGCTTCCGAGGCATCGAGGCATTCGAGCACGCCCCGCCGATCGGAGGGATCGTTGAGGTCCGCCGCTTTGGGGGACCGGACGACAGGCGCCCGACGTTGGTACTCGCCAACCGCTCCGATCTCGACCTCAACCAGCAGATCACCGCCCCCGGCGCGACCTGGATCGACCATCGCCTCGTTGAGAGCGATCCCATACCGCTCTCCGTGGGCGGGTTTGGTCGCGAAGCGCGCGACGCCATGCAGGCCCGTGCCGAACATCTCGCAGGCGAGGGGCTCGCCCGCCGGCAGCGTCAGCGCTTCATCATGCAGCGCGATCTCTTGAACACCTTGCGTCGACGCGAACTGGACGCGGCGGGTACAAAACTATCAGCCAAGACGGGATTGCCGCACATAAAGGCCGCGACCGGCGAGCATGTGAGCGGCACCTATCGTCAACGCCTGACGCTCACCTCCGGCCGCTTCGCCATGATTGATAATGGCCTCGGTTTCCAGCTCGTGCCCTGGTCGCGCGAAATCGAGAGGAAGCTCGGCCAGCACGTCGCCGGCGTCACCAAGGACGGTGGCGGCATCGAGTGGACCCTTGGCCGCAAACGAGACCTGGGCTTGTAGCTTCGTGTTTCCACACCGCTTCCTCACCGAGAAGGAAACCTTCGCCATGTCCGCGACCAAAATCCTCTGGGGCCAGATCACCGTCGTC
>JAQGJF010000893.1 GCA_028290765.1 Tardiphaga sp. | reverse complement strand
GTGCCCAATCACTCATTCGCCAGCAACATCCGGATCGGCAGCCGGCTGCCCGCCCATGCCGCCAATATGGGCCGCATCATCCTGGCCCATCTGCCTCCGGAGCGCGTCGATCGCCTGTATGCCGGCGCGGTCCTCAAGGCCGTGACCCCGCACACCGCGATCACCCCAGCGCAGCTTCATGCCCAGCTCGACGCCGACCGCGCCGCCGGGCTGGCGTGGAGCGACGGCAATTACGAGGCCGGCATCAGTTCGGTCGCCGCCGCGGTGTTCGACGCCACCGACACGCCGGTGGCGGCGCTGAATGTCAGCGGCCACCCGGCGGATTTCGGCGACGCCGCGCGGCGTGCCCAGATCGGTGCCAGCGTGCAGGCGGCCGCTTTCGAGATTTCGCAGCGGCTGGGATGGCGCGGCCCATCGGCGCTCAGGGCCGACCCCGTCCGCGCCCGTAACGCAGCGGGGCGTTGAAAGAGAATCATGGATCTCGGTCTCGCCAACAGCATCGCGGTGGTCACGGGCGGCAGTTCCGGCATCGGGCTCGCCACCGCAAAGCTCCTGCTCGCCGAGGGCGCGCGGGTGGCGATCTGCGCCCGCAACGCGGAACGGCTCAACGAAGCGAAGGCCCAGCTCGAGGCGATCAAGCCGGGGGCGGTGCTGGCCGAGCCCTGCGACGTGCTCAATGCCGACGCGGTCAACGACTTCGCGCGAAAAGTCGCCGCATGGAGCGGCGGCCACGTCGATCTGCTGGTCAACAATGCCGGCCAGGGCCGGGTCTCGACCTTCGCCGAGACCAGCGATGCGCAGTGGCGCGAAGAACTGGAACTGAAATTCTTCAGCCAGGTGCTGCCGATCCGCACCTTCCGCCAACTTCTGGAAGCATCGCCCTCCCCGGCCATCGTCGCCGTCAATTCGCTGCTGTCACTGCAGCCGGAGCCGCACATGGTGGCTACCTCGGCGGCACGGGCCGGGGTGCAGAACCTGTTGAAATCGCTGGCCGGCGAATTCGCGCCGCGGATTCGGGTCAACACGATCCTGCTCGGGCTGGTCGACTCCGGCCAGTGGCAGCGCCGTTTCGACGCGCGCCCCGACAAGACCCAGACCCGCGAGCAATGGTACGGCGCGCTGGCGCGCGACAAACATATTCCGCTTGGACGGCTCGGCACGCCGGATGAACCGGCGCGCGGCATCATCTTCCTCGGTTCCCCAGCCGCCAGCTACATCACCGGCGCGAGCCTCGAAATCTCGGGCGGCGTTTCACGATTTATCTAACACCGGATGCTTCCATGAAATTCTCTGTCGTCACCGCTGAACGCCCCACCGCACCGGCCCCCGTCACCGAGAGCGAACCGGTCGGCGACGCCATCGCGCGGGCGCTGGCGGATCTCGGCGTCACCACCGTGTTCGGCGTGATCTCGATCCACAACATGCCGATCCTCGATGCGCTGGCGCGCCACGGCCGCATCCGTTTCGTGCCGGCTCGCGGCGAAGCCGGCGCCATGAACATGGCGGACGCCTATGCGCGGGTGTCGCGCTCGCTCGGCGTCGTCATCACCTCCACCGGCACCGCCGCCGGCAATGCCGCCGGCTCGCAGGTCGAGGCGCTCACCGCCGGTTCGCCGGTGCTGCACATCACGACGCAAGTCGACCGTGAATTCGTCGACCGCGACCGCGCCGCGATCCACGACGTGCCGCGCCAGCCCGATATGCTCAAAGCCATCAGCAAGACCTATCTGCGGGCATGGGAGCCGGCCGCCGCCGTCGATACCCTGATCGCCGCCGCACGCGAGGCGCTCAGCGCGCCGTCCGGTCCGGTGACGCTCGAGCTGCCGGTCGATGTCCAGCGTGCCAATGTGCCTTGCCGCGCCCTGCGCGGCCTGCCCGAAATCGCGCGCAAGATTCCCGACGCCGCACAGCTCGACGCGCTCGCCGAGCGGGTGCGTCGCGCCAGGCGGCCGATGCTGTGGCTCGGCGGCGGCGCGCGGAACGCGGCCGAGGCCGCCACTGCTCTGGTCGAGCGCGGCTTTGTCGCCGTCACCAGCACTAACGGACGCGCCATTGTGCCGGAAGGCCATCCGCGCAGCCTTGGCGCCTTCAACATGACCCGCGAGGCCATGGAAATCTATGCCCGCGCCGATCTCCTGATCGTGGTCGGCTCGCGGCTGCGCGGCAATGAAACCCAGAACAACCGCATGCCGCTGCCGCCGATCGTGCAGATCGACGCCGAGGTGGCGCAGGCGGCGCGCAACTATCCGGTCGACATGTTCGTCTCCGGCGACGCCAGACTTGCGCTCGAAGGCCTGCTGGCGCGCCTGCCCGAAATGCTCGACACCGACGCCGCCTTCCTGGCCGACATCGCGCCGGCGCGCGCCAAGGCGGAAGCGGGCCTGCGCGCGGTGCTCGGGCCCTACGCCACGCTGGCCGAGACCCTGAGCGAGCGCGTGCACAGCGGCGGCCATCCGTGGGTGCGCGACGTCACCATTTCCAACAGCACCTTCGGCAACCGGTACGTCCGTCTTCAGGCGCCGCATCTCGGCGTCCATGCACTGGGCGGCGGCATCGGCCAGGGTATCGCCATGGGCATCGGCGCGGCGCTGGCCGGTGTCGCGGCCAAAACCATCACGCTGCTCGGCGACGGCGGCGCCCAACTCATGATCGGCGAACTGGCAACTGCGGTCGAAGTCCAGGCCGGCATGGTGTTCGTGCTGATGAACGACAAGGGCTACGGCGTGATCCGCAACATCCAGGATGCGCAATATGACGGCCGCCGCGCCTATGCCGACATCCTGACGCCGGATTTTGCGCTGGTCTGCCAGTCGGTCGGACTGCCGCACATGCGGGTCTCCGATCTGGCGAATTTCGATGCGGCGCTGTCGCGCGCGCTGGCAGCGCCAGGCCCGCATCTGATCGAGATCGACATGATCGCGATCGGACCGTTCGGCCAGAGCTTTGCCGGTCCGCCGGCCGGCGCCGCGGGCAAACCGTCATGATGCTGGACCGGCTCGGCATCATCGGTTGCGGCGGCATCGCCGAGCTCGTGCTGGCGACGCTGGCGCGGCAATTGCCGTCGCCGCTGGCGCAGCTTTCGCTGCTGGCGTCGCCGCGTTCCGCCGACAAGGCCGCAGCACTGCTCGACAGGTTTGGCGCCGGGTTAGCGGCCTCCCGCACAGTGCATACCGCGATCGCCGGTTTCCTGGCCGACCGGCCCAGGACCGTGGCTGAATGCGCTTCCCATGTCGCCGTGCGCGACCACGGCGAAGCCATCCTCAAATCCGGATGCGACCTCGTCATCGTTTCGATCGGCGCATTGGCCGACGATGGCCTGCGCGCGCGTCTCACCGACGCCGCCAGGGCGGGCAACGCGCGGCTGGTGCTGCCGTCCGGCGCGCTCGGCGGCGTGGATGCGCTCGCGGCCGCCAGACTGTCCGGACTTGAATCGGTGGTCTATACCGGCCGCA
Source organism: Tardiphaga sp. (assembly GCA_028290765.1). Next base: position 4,078 of record JAQGJF010000893.1, on the reverse strand, counting down.
AACCGCCCAGGGCCTGGCGCGGCACCACGGCGGAACATCTGCTGGCGCTCGACGCCCTGCAGGAGCCCAAGATGTTCTTCGAGGGCAGCGCCCGCCAGGCGGCGCAGGACTATCCGTTCAACGCCAATGTCGCCGCAACCCTGGCGCTTGCCGGATTGGGCCTCGACGCCACCAAGGTGCGGTTGATCGCCGACCCCGACATTACCGACAATGTGCATGAATTCGCCGTGCGTTCAGGCGGCGGCGACTTCACCGTGCGATTGAACGGCCGCCCGTCGCCCGCCAACCCGAAGACCTCTCTGATGGCCGGCTACAGCATCGCGCGCGAACTCCTCAACCGCGCCAACAGCATCGCGATCTAGGACCAGCCCATGGACACGGCCGCGAAACTGACCAAACCGCCCCCGCCCGCCAACGCACCGCGCGAAGCGACGCTGCAGGTGCGGCTGCGGGCGCTGATCTGGGAGGCCCCCGGCGTGCTGTCGCTGGAACTGGCCGCGCCCGACAACAGCCCGCTGCCGCCGTTCGAGCCGGGCTCGCATATCGACCTGACGCTGCCCAACGGCACGTTGCGGCAATATTCGCTGTGCGGCGATCCGAACGACACTTCGCATTATCGCCTCGGCATCCGCGCCGTCTCCGGCGGCCTGTCGTCGAGCTTCGTGCACGGCAAGCTGCGCCCCGGCGAACTGCTCACGGTGAGCGTGCCGCGCAACAATTTTTCGCTGGTCGATGCGCCGCGCTATATTTTCGTCGCCGGCGGCATCGGCGTCACGCCGCTGATCCCGATGATGCGCGAAGCCGGCGCCAGAAGCCGCCCCTGGACGCTGCTCTATTGCAACCGCCGCAGCGAGGATGCGCCGTTCCTGGCCGAGATCAAGGCACTCGGCGGCGAGATCTCGTTGCACGCCTCCGAAGCCGGCACCCGGCTCGACGTGGCGAAGCGCCTCGGCACCGTGCAGAAAGAAACCGTGGTCTATTGCTGCGGACCGGAGCGGCTGATGACCGCCGTCGAGGAAGCGACCGCGGCCTGGCCGGAAGGCAGCATCCACTTCGAGTGGTTCACCCCGCGCAGCCGGCCCGCCGATGAAACCAGCGGCAGCTTCGAGGTGGTATGCGAACAGTCGGGCCTGACGCTGACCGTGCCGCCGGACAAATCCATCATGGCGGTATTGAGCGAAGCTGGCATCGAGATTCCCAGGTCGTGCGAACAAGGCATCTGCGGCACCTGCGAAACCCGCATCATTTCAGGCGAAGCCGATCACCGCGACAGCATCCTGTCGTCGTCCGAGCGCGCCGCCAACCAGAGCATGATGATCTGCGTGTCCCGCGCCAAGGGCACGCGGCTGGTGCTTGATATTTAAAGAAGGAGCGATGCAATGGCCGAATATGCGTTTCCCGATCTCAACCCGCATCAGTCGCGCGGCCACGAACCGACCCAGTGGCAGCTCGACCTCGCCGCCGCCATCGAAGGCATCTTCGCCAAGGGCGCGCACAGCCTGGACGAACTGGTCGCGGGCCTCAATGCCTCGCGGGTGCGGCCGCTCGGCGGCGGCAGTTGGACACCGGAAAATTACACCGCGCTGATGCGCGAACTGGGCGCCTGAACAGAACGGAGCGAGCCATGGACATCATCACACCGCCACGACCGCGGGCCGATACAACCGGCCCCACCGACCAGCAGGTCCAGAGCTATCTGCGCACCGGTCTGCGCAACCGCTGGTGGCCGGTACTGCCGTCGCGCTTCGTCGAGACCGGCGGCAAGCCGCTCGGCATCACCCGGCTCGGCGAGCCGCTGGTTTTGTGGCGCGACAGCAAGGGCGTCGTTCACGTCCAGACCGACCGCTGTCCGCACCGCGCGGTGCCGCTGTCGCGCGGCATCAACGAAGGCGACCGGCTGCGCTGCAACTATCATGGCGTCGAGGTCGGACCCGACGGCACTGTGCTCAGCGTGCCGGGCCAGCCCGGCTGCCCGCTCGAAGGCAAGAAGGCCGTCAAGACCTATCCGTCGCAGGAAACCGCCGGCGCCGTCTTCGTCTGGTTCGGCGACGCGCTGCACGAACAGGCGCCGGCTTTCGTGCCGCCGCCGGAAATTGCTGCGCCGGAATATTCCAGCTTTCTTTGTTATGCCGATTGGGAAATGCCGTGGCGCTACGCCTTCGATAATCTCATGGACCCGATGCACGGCACCTTCCTGCACGCCAATTCGCACACCATGTACCAGGGCGACACCACGGCGCAGTTCGCCACCCGTGACACCCCGGTCGGCTTCTTCTTCGAGAAGGTCGGCCAGCGCGACGTCAATTTCGACTGGAGCGAACTGGTCGATGATGGCGCGCTCTATGTGCGGCTCGAAATCCCCTACCCGCCGTCGGGTGGTCCGGGCGGCAATTTCGGCATTGTCGGCTTCGGCACCCCGATCGACGAGAACACCATGTGCGTGTTCTTCTGGCGCACCCGCAAGGTCGAAGGCTGGCAGCGCGACACCTGGCGTTTCCTCTACAAGACCACTCTCGAGAAGCGCCACTGGCACGTGCTGGAGCAGGACCGCGAAATGCTCGCCGGCCTCAAGCCCGGCCTGGAGAAATATGAAATGCTGTACCAGCACGACGCCGGCGTGATCCGCCTGCGCCGGTATCTGGCCCAGCAGGCACGCAAACAACTCACCGAACTGCAAACAGCGGGCAAGATCTGATCATGCAAGACCTGACGACCAACAAGAAGTATTTCGCAACTCCGACGCGGCGCGCGGCACTGGCCCTGCTGACCTCCGCGGCATTCGTCCGCATCGTCCCGGCCGCCGCCGCCGACGTGCCGGCCGCGTTCCCGCACCGGCAGTTGACGCTGGTGGTTCCGTTCAGCGCGGGCGGCCCGGTCGACGTGCTCGGCCGCTTGCTGGCGCAGGAATATTCGGCCCGCTCCGGCCAGACCGCGGTGGTCGAGAACAAGACCGGCGGCGCCGGCAATATCGGCATCGATATGGTTCGCAAGGCACAACCCGACGGTGCCACGCTGCTGCTGATCCCAGCGGGTAATCTCACCATCAATCCGACGTTCATGCCGGATTTTCCGCTCGACGTGGAGCGAGAGCTCGCGCCCGTCTCGCTGCTCGCCAGCGCGCCGAACGTGATCGTGGTGTCGCCCAGGCTCGGGGTGACATCGATCAAGCAACTGATCGAGAAAGCCAAGACCCAGAAGCTCAGCTACGGCTCGCCGGGCGTCGGCAGCCAGTTGCACCTGGCCATGGAGTTGCTCAAGGAAAAAACCGGCGTCGATATCCTGCACGTGCCCTATCGCGGCTCCCCGCAGGCGCTGAGCGACGTGATCGGCGACCACATCGAAGTGATGGCCAGCAACCTGCCGGCGGTGCTGACGGCGATCCAGGGCAAGCTGGTGGTGCCGCTGGCGATGACCACCAAGGAGCGCAGCCCGCTGGTGCCGGATGTTCCGACTCTCGCGGAGTCCGGCTTCGACGGCATCGATGTCACGTCCTGGTACGGCATGATGGCGCCACACGGGATCCCGGCCGATATTCGCGATGCCATCTTTGCGGTGACCAGGGAAATCCTCGAAACGCCGACCCTGCAGGCCAAGTTGCTGGAGCAGGGGCTCAACGTTCAAATCGAGGCGCCGGACCTGCTGGGCGCTCGGATCAAGCGTGAAAGCACGCTGTGGGCCGGGGTGATCAAGAGCCGGAACATCGTCTCGAAGTGATGCGATATCCAAAGGACACCTGTCCGTCCTGATCAGAGAACCTCTCGCGAAGCGTCGTGTCGTGAAGCTTGCAGCGGTCGTCAATTGACGATTTGATCCGGCCGCGTATAACGCTTCGCACGAGGTGAGCGCGATGAGAGCACGATCAGAGTTGCTGAGCGGAACGGCCCGTCCCAAGAAGACGGCGCGCAAGACCGCGGGCAAGCCGCCGGTCGTGTCCCGCATGGCGCCGGCCGATCGCAAGGCGATGATCCTGGCGCGCGCGACCGAGTTCTTCGCCGAATACGGGCTGACCGCGCAGACCAGGCCGCTCGCCGCAGCCTGCGGCGTGGCGCAGCGGCTGCTGTACCGGTATTTTCCATCC
>JAQGJF010000881.1 GCA_028290765.1 Tardiphaga sp. | reverse complement strand
TGCCGGAAGTCCTGGCCCGACAGAGCCGCGAAATGGGTGGACAGGCGGCGGCCTCCGTGGGCGATGTAGATGGTGCCGTTGCGGAGGATGAGGCGCGGCCACTTCGGCTTGGGGCCGGTGCGTCCACGGTTCGCCAGAAGTCGCATGATGTCCGTGAGGCTCCGCAGGACCTTCGGCTCCGCCGCCGCGCCGTCGGGGCGCGGCGGCTCGTTCGCGGGTTTCTTCACGGGGAGCGTGGGGCGGGGGCGCTTCGGTTCGGTGGTCATCTCTTTGTCCTTTTCGGTTGCGGGAATCGTTTCGGTGATGGCGCTCAGGTCGGCCATCCCGTGCTGCGGAACTTGCGCACTCCGCAGTGCTTCAGGCCGTGGAGGGAGGTCGGCTTGCGGTGACGACGCATCTGCTTGATCGATGCCTGGCGATGGCCGGACAGCAGGTAGACGAGCAGGAGGCGACGCAAACCCGCGTCATCGGTGCGGGAGAGCAGGCGGCGCAGATCGGGAGCGGAAAGCGGTTCGTTGGTGGGCTTCATTAGTGTCTCTCCAGTTGACGGTTGCCGGCGGGGATGATTACTTCGGTTAGTACAGCCTTGCCGACAATTACAAGCGAGTGTATATTGATTAGTAGAGATAGAAACAACGAAAAAGAATCGCCATCGTTAACGGACCGTGAAGTCGCGGGCGCGCTTCAAGCACGATTGGAAGCGGCGAAGTCCGTAAAGGCGCCTTGGTTCGAGACGGCGCGCATCCTGGTGGCTGCGTTCGATGCGGCCCGCGATGAAAGCGAGGGCGATGCCCTTCGGGCCGCCGCCGGCCGGGCCACGGGGCTGTCGCCTCAGATGCTGAAGCGCTACGTCGCCCTGCTCGAACGGATGCGAACTATCGCCGCGGAGATGGGACTATCGCCCGACGACTTGCTGTCTCCCGTTTTCAACGCGCAGGAAACCGCTGCGCGAATCTATGCGAGGTCGCCCGGCGAAGGTGCCGATGTCATGCGCCGGCTGGCCGCCGGCGACATAACCCTTGCGCGCGTGCGCGAATTGCAGTCGCGTTTGGCTGGCCCGGGTGCAGCCCACATGAGTTCGAGGTCGGCCGTCCGCCACGCCCGCACGGTCAACGCCGGCCTGGTCGAGCGCGCGTTCAAGGATTCGTTGGTGGAGCTGTGGGGCGCCGGCGCACGTCTCGGGCGGCGTCCCCGCTTGCGGTACCTCGGCGGTTCGGCCGGCTACGAGGTGGTTGGGGGCGACGGGTCGGTCGTGGCGGGCATCGACGTCATGTTCCCCGATGCGCGGTTGAACCGCGACTACGTCGAGGACAATGTCGGCAGCTCGCTGCTCCTGTCGACCTTCTTCGCCGAGTTCTTCTTGGCTTTCCCTCCGGATGCCGACCCGGACGCGATCTCGCGGACGGTCGAGTTGCTGGAGTGGTTCGGCTGCGGTTGGATCGGCTTGACCACCTGCGACGGCGACGGCCGCCTTGTGGTGACCCGGAAGCCGTCCGGCCGACCGGTACCCGACCGGACGGCTAGATTCGACGCCTTGAAGCGAAAATATCGGGCCGCCCGTGGCACCGTCTCCGAGGACGAGTGACGGGTGCGATCAAGTCCTTCGCAGCCCGCTCGCCGGTCGATGCGTGGCGCGTCGGGCACAGGGACGGATGGGTTCCATGCCGCTGCGCCGCGGCGAGGTCCGGGCTGGGCAGAAAGCCTAGGCCAAGTCGCGCATGCGTCGGGCCTCCGCATCGAACGCGCCCGGATTGGCGGCAATCAGTTCCCCGTACACGTCGATCGCCTCGGGAGCGAACTGCAGGCCGATTTTTTTCATGCCCACTACGTCCGAGTGAGTGCAGACCACCGCGACGTCGGCCCTGATGGCGCCGACGAACTCGGCGGCCGCTCCGAACAGGTACGAGACGTTCCGCGGCTTCTTTTCGAGCAGCAGCCGCGTGAAGGTGACGGCCCAAAGCGGATTTGCCTCGATGCAGTAGACGCGCCGCGCCAGCATTCCCATGGCCAGCGCCAGCAAGCCTGTTCCACCGCCGATCTCGACGACGGTCTTGTCCTGGATCCGGGGTGCCAGGTGCTCCGCGATCAGTGCCGCGGTTTCGCAGTCGGTTACGGTCAGAAACGGCGCGGACCGGATATCGTGCCGGTCGGCAAAGGCCGTGAAGGACTGTTCCCAACTCCCGCAGGCGCCGGAAACCATTCGATCGAGTTCGGACACGGCGGCCTCCAGACCAAAAAGTTTGTTTACCATCTCACCATCCAGCTCGGGACGGGCGGCATGCAACAGCGAACCGCATCTCCGAGGCCGTTCTCCGCATATTTCCGAGCGCGACTGTTTCCAGAACGGCATCAAAGGGTAAATCGGGCGGACGCTCTCGCGACCGCCGCTTCCCGTCCGTCCGGCCCGCGTCTCCGCGCCGGGGCGCACCTTGACGACGCGTCGATCTGCTCCCAATTTGTGTGAATCGGGGCCGCCACCTCAATCGTGTGGCTAGAGCCGCTTGCGACGAGAGCCGCAAGAGCTGAACTGTCCGGCAAACGGACAGCCGCTGATCGAACCCGCATTCGCGGGCGAGGTCTTCGGCTGCCGGCTCCCGATTACCCCGCCATTGTCAACATTGAGCCGCGGAGACTGTACGTGGCTCAGATCATCGCATTTCCGAAAACGACCCTTCGACCGCTCCGAGTTCTTAGCGGCGCCCTTCACTCCGTCCGCGTGGAGGTCGTCGATCAGCGCCGGCCGCGACGAACCCGCTGGCTCACCCAATGGGCGATCCAGAACGCGGCCTCGTTCCGGGCGCTCAAAGGCTTCACCGATGAGTCGGTGGCGCGTGGTCGCGCCCACCGCTTTTCGGTCGGCCGTACCCGGCTGGTGCGCCGGTTCGTGGCGGAGATCGCCGACTTGATCGCGGCCGGCCGGGTCATCGTCGAGATCGACGGCACATTGGTCCGGGCGCTGGTGCGGCGGAGCGCATGAGGAATGGTCGGCGGGACGGCCATGGCCTTCCCGCCGACACCGTCGCACTCGGGGGCGGCGTCGGTTTGGGTGGCTTGGCGTCAGAGCCGCCGATCCCAGCCGACGCAGCCGGTCAGGCGTTGGAATTCGGCGGACGGGTGCAGATGCACGCCCCTGATCAATTCGGCCGGAAGGGCGTGCTTGATATGGCCCTCGATCTCAGGCGGCTCCCGGCTCGGAGTTCCCTCCGCGACGACGAAACGCCGGCCGACATTGAGCGCCAGTCCGAGGCCTCCATCGCCGAGCCATGCGATCGGGACCTCCGCCTCGACCACTGCCGGCTGGCCGATGTCGCCGATGATCGGACCGATTTCGTCCCGGTCATGAGGTTATAGACCGCCTCCCCGCCCCAAGGCCCACGAGGTCACGGATACCGCTCTCGCCGGCGATCGCCGGGTTGAAGAAGCAAAACCACAACATCCCCGCCCGGTACTTCTCGGCAGCCTGATTCTCAGCTTTGAGGCGCGCGCCATGATCGGGGGCGAGAAGTCCTACTTTGACGGCCGCATCGACGCGTCTCGACACGAGACCCACGTCGAGCAGCGACATGCCGTTGGCGATGATGTCGGCCACCTCATGGTCGGCCAGCCGCGTGCAGTGCCATCCGATCAGGCTGTAGGGCTGCAAGGCGTCGACGACCGCATAGATCGCGGCATCGAACCGGTCGCTCAGAGGACCGATCTCCCGCGACCGCAGGGCCTCGTGATGCGCCGTCAAGGTGCGCCGCAGATCCGCTGGCCACGCCGCCGGCTGGTCGAGGTCGATGATGCGGCGGCGGCGCGAATTCATCGGTCGCCGCCGGCCTCGACCGCCGCGGCGGCTTCGACCTCCCCGCGACGATGTCGCAGCATGAGCATGCCGAGGATCATCGTCGAGGTCAGCCTGGAAACTCGAAAAAAAGCATCGCAACTGTCGTAATAGGCGGATTCATCCTGTTTTGGATCCGTGCCGCTGATTGCAAGCGTCGCCATGCGCGTTTCGGCGTCCGTTGACGTGATGGCGGTGAAGAGATGGCGGAAGCTGAGATGGACGAAGTTGGACGTGTCGGCGTAGAGCGGCGCGATCCAAGGATGTGTCTCCGCCAGCTTTTGTTTCAGGAAGGCGTCGGTCAGACGCTCGGGCTTGCCGCCGCGGACCGGAACGGCGGACATTAGGCGGTCGAACGTGCGCTCGTCGTTGAAGAGCCGTCGCATGCTCGCTTCCGGGTCAGCCAGCATCGTGAGGCCGTTGATGCGCATGGCGGTGTCGATCTGCGTGCGCAGCAGGACGGTTGCCGATGGAAAGTTCCTGCTCTCGATCAGCGTCCGGAAGCCGCGAGACTGCGATAGCGTCCGCTGCGTCGCGCCCAATATGAAGAAATCGACGAGGCTGACCGTGCCGTCGGGGAGTATCGCCTGCGCCTTGACGGGCAACTCCTTTTCCAGTTGCTCGATGTCGTCAAGACGGTCCTTCAAGGTCTTCGGCATTTTGTGTTCTCGGTCGGTTTCGTCGTCGCACTCTAGCCGAAATCGCGGTTCGCCGGATCCGGCATGCGGATCCGCATATTTCCGCGGCTCATGGGGCAGGCCCGTAGTCCAGCGACCGCTGTCCTACCGCGGGAGACCTCGAAACATTGAACGGATCTCCTCGTCGGAGGCGTCCTCTTCCTCCTCCGACCTGTCCACCGAACCGTAGCCTGGACGAAAGAGCCGCACCCGCCCCTCGAGGATCGCGTCCCTCCGGTATTCGATGTCGCGCTCCGCCCGGCGGTCCTGATAGTCGTATTTGCGCATCACCCTTCTCAGATCGTCCTCGAAATCGTCCAGATCCTCGATGCTGTCGATGCCGTCGAGCACCGAGTCGATCTGGTCCACCTGCGCGCTCATTGCTTCGTGGACTACGGCCTTTGCCGCGGATGCGTCGATTGCGATGCTCAACAGGGCATCGGCGAGCGACACGACCTCGTCCAGGGGGACCGTCCCCCCGAAGTCCTTCAACATCCGCGCGGCCAGACCGTACGCCACGCCGCGCATGCCCTCCGCCTGCGCACGGGGGAGCGTCGTTTCCGCCGACTGTTCGGCGATGGCGCAGCAGCGCGCGACCTCGCCCTCGTCCGTGTCGGCGTCGTCGACGTCGGAAATCGCCGCGTCGACGTGCTCCAGCAGCGATGGAGCCCGGACCGCTTC
>JAQGJF010001130.1 GCA_028290765.1 Tardiphaga sp. | reverse complement strand
GGGGAACGTTTTGGGGGTTTTTGCTTCTTTTCCAGCGCGGGTTATCCCCCTGCCCCAACAACGGGCTCCTTGGGGCGCGGGTGTGGTTATGCCACCGGCGCCCTACTCTTTTTCAATCATTCAAACGGCTTACGCGATCGCAACACATCTCGGCGCAATTGGCCGACGAGCCTTTGGCGAAGCCGAGTATGTGAAGCCGATCTTTGAAATTAAGTCTTTGAAACTAAGTCTTTGAAAGCAAGCCTTCACGAAGCCAAGACTCGAACAGCGCGGCGAGTGACCGCCGCGCTGCTGAAATCAGACCAGGCCGGGCTTCAGAATACCGTCAGGACGCCGCCGCGCGCTGCGCCCGGTTGCGCGAGTTGCGCTGGAAGAACAGCGCCTGGCTGGCGACGGCCGATACCATCGCCGGCTGGAACGGCTTGGAAATCAGGAAGGCCGGTTCGGGGCGTTCACCGGTCAGGAACCGTTCCGGATAGGCGGTGATGAAGACCACCGGGACCTCGAATATCCGCAGCAGCTCGTTGACGGCATCGAGCCCGGAGCTGCCGTCAGCCAGTTGGATATCGGCCAGGATCAGGCCCGGTTTCTTGTTCTTCGCCAGGGCAACAGCATCCGAATGGGTGCGGGCGACGCCGATGACATGGTGGCCCAGATTCTTGACCAGGCTTTCGAGATCCATGGCGATGAAGGTCTCGTCTTCGATGATCAGCACGTCGGTCGCGATCTCCGCCGCCATTTCGCGGCCGGCGGCCTCGACCAGCTTGCGTATTTCGGACACGTCCAAATGGAGGATGAAGGCCACCTCCTCCTCCGAAAATCCTTCCAGCGACAGCAGCAGAAACGCCTGGCGCGGAAGCGGAGTTATCGCGGACAGCCGGCGCTCCGAGGCCACCGGAAGCACTGCCACGTCGGAATCGTCATTGACGGCGACCGAGTTCCAGATCTGGGTAAAGAGCCGGAACAGGCCTGCCCGTGGTCCATGCTGCTCGTCGAGCAGGGACTGATCCTGCAGCAAAGCCTCCAGCATGGCTCCGACATAGGCATCGCCCGAGGCCTGATTTCCGGTCAAGGCACGGGCATAACGCCGCAATAACGGCAGGTGTTCAGCAACGAGCTGTGATCGGGACATCCCCACTCCATCTTGTCTGAGTCATCTTATTTATCTGAGCCAATTCGAGACGAGGTTACCCCCGGTTCCCTCGATATGCGCGTATCTACGTCCGAACCAGAGAAAAGTTCCCCCCTTCCGGAACTTTCCGGCACTCTTTGAATTAGCACTCCTACAGATGCTGCGAAGGCTTCGAAATCAAGAAAATCACTAAAATTTCCAGGGACATAGCTCTTGGGGAAGATGGAACCGGTCATGAAAGATGTGAAGTCTCAAATCAGCAAGAACGCCGTCCCCGGCAAGCCCGGCGGCCTAAACGCCGAAATTCAGTCCAGGATCGGGCATCAATTACGCGCGATGTACGACGACGTGGTGCGCCAGGGGGTGCCGGACCGCTTCGCCGACCTGATACGCAAGCTCGATACACCGGACGGCCCTGTGGACCCTGAAAAAAATGACGGGAGGGACTAATGCCTCTCACAGATTCACTGCGTGACGACATTCTGGCGTCGGTCCCGAGCCTGCGCGCGTTCGCGATCTCGCTCAGCGGTAATGGTGACCGCGCCGACGATCTGGTTCAGGAGACGCTGCTGCGTGCACTGGCCAATATCGATTCGTTCCAGCCCGGCTCCAATTTGCCGGCCTGGCTGTTTACGATCCTGCGCAACCTGTTCCGCTCCGACTATCGCAAGCGGCGCCGGGAGGTGGAGGATGCCGACGGCAGCTATGCCAAAACGTTGAAGACCCAGCCGGCCCAGAACGCTCATCTCGAGTTCGAGGAATTCCGCGCCGCACTCGAGAAGCTGCCTCAGGATCAGCGCGAGGCCTTGATCCTGGTCGGCGCCTCCGGCTTCTCATACGAGGATGCCGCGGCGATCTGCGGCTGCGCGGTCGGCACCATCAAGAGCCGCGTCAACCGCGCACGGTCGAAGCTCAGCGCCCTGCTTTACGTCGACGGCGCAGACGATTTCGGCCCGGATGACACCGTCCGCGCCGTGATCGGCGGCAGTGGCGGTTGAGGCCTGCGGCGGTGAACTCAAAAAGAAAAGCGGCCACGTTGTTGGCCGCTTTTTTTCTTTGTCATTCCCGATGCGCAATTGCGCATCGCGGATGCGCCTTCGGTTGGCAAGAGCCGACCTGACGCAGGCCCGGAACGACGCTTTGTTATTTTGTGAGCGTCTCGACGCGCTACACCTTCCGGTGCACCGGCGCGGAGAGCTGTTCGGTCCGATCCCGCTCCGTCATATCGACGACGGTTTCCATCGGAGCGGTCAGTTCGTAGACATAGCTGACGTCGGTGAAATAACGCTTCGCGGTGGCGCCCAGCGCTTCCGGCGCGACGCGGTCCAGCAGGATCAGCCCGAATTCGCTGTCCTCGCGGCGGGTCGCCGCGCTGGTGTTGAATTCTTCCCATCGGAAGTGAAACATTGTGTCGGGCTCTTCGCCAGTCACTTCCCATTGCGCGACGATATTGGGGTGCTTGCCGACCAGGGAAAGTCCCTCATCGGAATGCGATGCCAGTTCGAAAAATAACAGCGACAGGCTCTGCGCGGCACGCGCACTGACCACGATATCCGGACCGGAAACGGCAATCCGGTCGGCATGCGGAATGGCGCGGGCTTCGAACAGCCCCTTGAGCTTGACCCCTTGCCACTGGCTTTCGGTCAGGAGCGAAACCACATTCGACATCGCGTGAATCCGTCCGATCAGCAGATCGCGGGCAATATCGATATCGGAGCCATGGCGCAGCGTTCGGGTCACGATCGACTGAATCACCGCAAGGATGTTCTTGACCCGATGATTGAGCTCGTCGATGACCGCCGTCAGCCGGCGCTCAAAACCGATCCGCACCTGGATTTCGCGGCTGAGCCGCAGATTATTGTAGGCGACATATCCGAACAGACCGCAGATGATGCCGGTCAACGCAATGCCGATGACGGCCACGACAATGGCCAACTGCCGTGCGCGCGCCGTCGAGTTGGTTTTGGCGTAATAGCCGAGCGACCAGTCGCGGTTGCCGAAGGAAACCGTGCGCAACATCGACGGGGCAGGCCCGTTTGGGTCGACCGTCCTTGACGTCACCGCGCCGCGATCGTCGGCAATCAGTTCCTTGTCGGCGCTGCGCGGATCCTTCAGCACCACCGAAAACAGCGCCAGATCGTCGCTGACCAGCATCAGCGGCCCGATCTCATAGGAAAACGTGACGAAACCTGCCGGAGTTGCCGGACTGTCGTTGCCTTCCTGCAGCACGGGCGCCGCAAGAACCACGCCGATCGGACCATCAAGGCGCAGCAGCGGAGTTGGATCGGAAGCCACCGGCTTTCCGGTAGCCATGGCACGGGCAAGCATAGGCCCCAACGTCCCCTCGAAGGATCGCCCCGGAAAGCCCTTGGTCTGGTCGTTTCGAGGCTCGAGATCCATCATCACATTGATCGGTCTATCGATGGATCGGATATCCAGCGGGGAATCGTCGAAATTGCGAATCGTCGGATTTGGAAAGCCTGCGCTCCGCAGCGCGGCGCTGGCGGATTGGAGTTCGCTCGGCTGCAGGCGCGCGATCCAGCTGGCGAGGACGAAATCCGTTTTGAAAGCATAAATCGACGACCGCAACGGCTGCAGCATATTGGCTTTGACGACGGTCGGGGCGCGAAACAGACCGGAGGCGACCCGGGCGAGCAATTCACGTTCGGTCAACCGATCCTGGACCAAGCTGGCATGGATATCGATGGCGCGCGCCAGCGCAATCCCTTCGATGGTCAGTTCCTGGTCATGGACCCGATAGGCGGCAAGACCGGAGAAGAGGACTCCGATGATGGCGATGAAACCGATGATGAAGCCCAGCCGAACCACTCGCCTACTCGGTGATGAAGAGTTGGTGAAAAAGGGTTGCCGCCCCAAGGGGCGAACCTAAACACGAACTGAAATATGAATGACGCCCAGCCGTGCTGGATAATGAAGCAGCGATCATCAGTACGCAACCACAGTCGACGATTAACTTGATCCAGATGAGCCGCCAAGAGTGCCGCTTTGGCGAAGCATGGAGAACGCTAACCGTGGCTAGTCATTTTGGTTCCGGGGCCGCGGCGAAAAACTTCGTTAACCTCATTCAGGACTTCCCCGCCGCGGGACTGAGCCCCCCTTTGGCCTCGATGAAGCCGATGATGCGATCGAGACCTTCGCTCTTTTTCAGGTTGGTCATGACGAAAGGCCGCTCTCCGCGCATGCGTCTGGCGTCGGTATCCATCTTTTCCAGCGAGGCGCCGACATAG
>JAQGJF010000842.1 GCA_028290765.1 Tardiphaga sp. | reverse complement strand
TCGATCCTGCGCTCGGTCTCGGCGCTGACCGCCTATCACTGGGTCTATCGCGAGACCCTGAAACCGTGGCTGATCGCGGATCTCCTGATCCTCAACGATTCGCTGCCGCGCTCGCTGGCCAGCTGCTACGGCAATCTGGTCCGCAATCTCGACCAGATCGGCGTCGCCTATGGCCGCCAGGGCGCCGCGCAACGCCACGCCCGCGGCGTTCGCAACCGTCTCGAACACAGCCATATGGACGACATTTTCCAGCGCGGCGTGCATGAATTCATTCAGGAATTCATCGCCGACAACGGCCGGCTCGGCGAAATCATCTCCAGGCAATACCTGATTTGAGCTAGCTTCCGGCCCTTCACACGAGATTCGATTCGGAACTGCCATGCGACTGCGAATTGCCCATTCCACCACCTATCGCTACGAGCCGCCGGCTTCCGGCGTGATCCAGGTCCTGCGGATGACGCCGAGCAGCCATGACGGCCAGTACGTCGCCGAATGGCAGATCGATGTCTCGACCGATTCCCGTCTCGACGTGCATCAGGACGCCTTCGGCAACGTCACCCATGTGCTGACCTATGGCGCGATCTCGGACCTGACCATCAGCGTCGAAGGCCTGATCGAAACCCACGACACCGGCGGCGTGCTCAAGGGCACCGACGAACGTTTTCCGCCGAGCCTGTTCCTGCGCGCGACGTCGCTGACCGAGGTCAATCCGGCGATGGCGAATTTCGCCCGCGAATTGCGCACGGAATCCGAGGACGACGTGCTGGGCTTCCTGCATGCGCTGATGATGCAGATCAACGAACACATGACCTTCGACGAGGACCCGACCAACAGCGGCACCTCGGCGGCGGAAGCCTTCGCGCTCAAGCGCGGCGTGTGCCAGGACTACGCCCATATTTTCATTGCCTGCGCCCGCTCGGGCGGGGTTCCGGCGCGTTTCGTCTCCGGGCATTTCCTGCGCTCCGACGGCATGGTCAACCAGCTGGCCGGCCATGCCTGGGCCGAGGCCTTCGTTCCGGACCTGGGCTGGGTCGGGTTCGATCCGGCCAACGGGATCTGCACCACCGACGCCCACGCCCGCGTCGCCATTGGGCTGGATTATCTCGGCGCCGCGCCGGTACGCGGCACCCGCTATGGCGGCGGCATGGAAACCCTGTCGGTGGCGGTAAAGGTCGACCAGGCTGGGCGCCAGGGCCAGTCGCAATCGCAATCCTGAGCCGCGCCAAAAGCCACGCCAAATCAGGCCGAAATGGTTGCCGCCGCCCGGTCCAGCGCGTAAGACGCTTGCTTAAAAGCGGGGACCGGAATGACCTATTGTTGCGGAGTGCTGGTACGGGAAGGCCTGGTCCTGATTGCGGACACCCGGACCAATGCCGGGCTCGACAACATCTCGACCTTCCGCAAGCTCCACGTCTTCAACCAGCCGGGCGAGCGCATCATGGCGATCGCCTCCGCCGGTAACCTCGCCATCAGCCAGTCGGTGCTCTCGACCCTGAGCGAAGGCATGACCGATCCGGTCAGCGGCGAAAACGAAACCCTGATGAACGCGCCGACCCTGTTCCAGGCGGCGCAGCGGATCGGCCGCGCCATCCGCCACGTCCACACCACCGAGGGCGTCGCGCTGCAGTCGGAAGACATCAATTTCGACGTCTCGTTCCTGTTCGCCGGTCAGATCAAGGGCTCGCGGATGCGGCTGTTCATGGTCTACCCGGCCGGCAACTTCATCGAATGCACCACCGATACGCCCTATCTGCAGATCGGCGAGCACAAATACGGCAAGCCGGTGCTCGACCGTGCCCTCCACTACGACGTCGAACTCTACGAGGCGCTCAAGACCAGCCTGATCTCGATGGACTCGACCATGCGCTCGAATCTCGGCGTCGGCCTGCCGATCGACGTGCTGGTGGTGCGCACCGATGTCTGCGACGCCGACCTCAACCACCGCATCGAAGCCGGCGAGCCGTATTTTCACGATCTGCGGTCGCGCTGGTCGGCGGCGCTGCGCGCCGCCCACCAGAACATTCCGCGCCCGCCCTACAAGAAAGAAAATTAGAATCCGCAGCCTCGTAGGATGGGTTGAGCCCTCGCGAAACCCATCACCACAACGGCTGCATTGATGGGTATCGCTTCGCTCCACCCATCCTACAAATGACCCACGAATGATCATCACCAGCAGGGAAGAAACACACATGGCAAACGAAAAAATCGCAATCGTCACCGGCGCCGGCTCCGGCGTCGGCCGCGCTTCGGCGCTGGCGCTGATGGGCGCCGGCTTCACGGTGGTGCTCGCCGGCCGCCGCGCCGACATGCTGGCGGAAACCGCGAAGCTCGGCGGATCCGGCAAGAGCCTGCCGGTGCCGACCGACCTCACCGACCCCGGTTCGATCGCAACACTGTTCGCAAAAACCATGGAAGTCTATGGCCGGCTCGACTTGTTGTTCAACAATGCCGGCATGGGGGCGCCCGCGGTGCCGCTGGAAGACATCAGCTTCGCGCAGTGGAAGGCCGTGGTCGATACCAATCTGACCGCACCGTTCCTGTGCACCCAGCACGCGTTCCGGATCATGAAGGACCAGACCCCGAAGGGCGGCCGCATCATCAACAACGGTTCGATCTCGGCGCATACGCCGCGGCCGTTCTCCTCACCCTACACCTCAACCAAGCACGCCATCACCGGCCTCACCAAGGCCACAGCGCTCGACGGCCGCGCCTATGACATCGCCTGCGGCCAGGTCGACATCGGCAACGCCACCACGCCCATGACCGAGCGGATGGTCGATGGCGTGCTGCAGCCCGACGGTCGCAAGATGCCCGAGCCACGCATGGACGTCTCGGCCGTCGGCAATGCCGTCGCCTACATGGCCAGCCTGCCGCTCGACGCCAACGTGCTGTTCATGACGGTGATGGCGACCAAGATGCCGTTCGTCGGACGGGGGTAAGCACAGTCCTCACCACGTCATTGCGGGGGCACCGCCCTCCCAACGTCATTGCGAGCGAAGCGGTCGCGGTAGGGACGCTCATTACTGAGCGCCCCCCGCACAGAACCGTACGTGCGGCTTTCCCGCATACGGCTCCCACCTCGGGTGAGTGACGGCGAAGCGTGCTGAAG
>JAQGJF010000805.1 GCA_028290765.1 Tardiphaga sp. | reverse complement strand
CGTAACGTTGGCCCCGGGCCGCCTGAAACTCTCGATCAGGCCCAATTTCAGCGGATCACCGCTGGTCGCAAAAACAATCGGCACCGTCTTCGTTGCTTTTGCCGCCGCGGCGGCGGCCGGCCCATTCGAGGCCAAAATCAGGTCGACCTTGCGGTCGAGCAACTCTCGCGCACGGCTGTCAAAAAGATCGAAGTTCTCATCGACAAAGGTGTGCTCGAGGACGAGATTTTGTCCTTCGACATAACCAAGCTCGTGCATGCCCCGAGCAAAAGGCTCGAACATGACCGCTTCCTGTTCCAGATTGGCGGCATGCCAGAGAATGCCAATTTTCCACACTCTCCTGCTGTCCTGATTAGCCTGCGCCGATGAATCCAGCAGGCCGGCAAGAAGCATCGCCAATACAGCGAGCCTGGACAACAGATTGCGCATCGCAGCACTCCATCACCTTGACGGACTCATGCACCGCAACAAATCGGCTCCGCGCAGGCGGCGCCGGTCGATCAATCCTTCAGTTGGCGCGCGATGAATTCCTTCACCACCTCGCGCGCCTTGTCGGTCTGGGGCCCCGGCTCCGCGACCCACTCGTGAACGGAGTTTGCGAACAGGCGATAATCGCACTCGCCGCCGGCGGTCTTGTAGGTGCTGACGAATTTTTCCTGAACCTCCGGCAACACGTTATCATCAAGCGCGCCCTGCATGATGAGAAATGGCGCCAGCGCGACCTTTTCGCCGCGCTCCAGAATTTCCTGCGGGTTGCTTTCGTGGATCGTCTCCCACGGATCGAAGAACACCTTGTTGTTTTTCACCATGCCCTGGTTGCCTCGCCGCTCTGCGTTTTCATAGCGCGCAAAGGTGTTGCTGATCGGCGAGCGCATCGCAACGTAAGCGACGGTGGCGTCGACGTTGGGCGCAGAGGCAAGCGGAATTGAATTGTAGCGCGAATCACGCGGCCGCATCGCCAGAAGTTCCGCGACGTGACCGCCGCTGGAGGATGCGTAGACACCGATCTTCGAGGTGTCACCGTTCCAGGTTGCCGCGTTCGCCTTGAGCCAACGCACGGCGAAGTTGGCGTCCAGCACGCACGCCGGATATGGCGCTTCCGGCGCAAGCGTCATGTCGACGGCCACGACCAGCAGGCCGCTGGCCGCCAGCGCACGATCCATCGGTTCTTCAGCAAAGCGGTCTTTTCTGTTCCATGCTCCGCCGTGGAGATCGAGAACAGTCGGAAATGGTCCTGGCCCTTTCGGCTGGTAAATCCGGGCCATCAGCACCCGGCCGGCGCTGTTGCGCCGAAGCTCGACCTCGCTGACGGCAAGATCGAAACTCGCACCAGGATCATACGCGGGCACGCTGGCCGCATGGGCGACGCCGGATCGGAACGTGCGCGCTGCGGACAGGGCTATCCCGCCCGAGGCCACCATCAGCTTGAGAAAGTTTCGCCGAACCAACGTGCCTTTGTTCAACTTCGCCTCCCGTCAATCGGCTGTTTTTCGCAACAATAGCCGACCTTGCAGCCGGTCGCTAACGCTCTTTACGATCCAATCCGCCCTCCGGGCTCTGGCGCGAACGCGTCGCAAGCCGCGATCTTTTTCAAGCGCGATCTTTTTCAAGATTGTATCGGTGACAGGGAACATGTCCAAGCACGCCTCCGTGTTAACGCTCTTCACGATCCAGTGGTGGCGGTCCGGACAGGGCAACCCCGCCCTCTTGGCTATTCATAACGGCGGATCGCGATCCGCCCTGCGAGCTCCGGTGCACATGATCAGGCCAACGAAGGAGCAGATCGCGCCTTGTGCCTGGCCCCATCCGGATGATGATGAGCGGAGGCAGGTTCGCCTCCGTATTTCGTCACAGCGGGGAAAGCGGACACTTTTCGCCGTCAAGCCAGTCCTGTTCTTCCGCGAGCGCAAGCCATGCTGCTTCCATGCGCTTGAAGCGCTGAAAAGCGGCGTCGTCCTTGGCCCGCTCCGCCAGGAATGCGCAGTTCTGGGCATTATCGCGAAAGGCGTCTGATTGCTTCGGCTTCATGGCAAAACATGTGGGCCCGGAGGGCGCGATTTCATCCCCTTGAAGATGACGATTTGGCAAGGTCGTCCTGCCTCGGTCCATTGGAGCCCACCGGGTCTGCGCAAGGCGCGGCCCGATCGCAGGCCCAGGCGTAACCCGCCATCCTGGCGATGCATAACGGCGGATCGTGATCCGCGCTACGAGCCATCGGGAACAACAATCGGCGAGATCGCAAGCGAATCCGAATTCGCGAGCCATGTTGGCTTCGCCAATAAGAAAGCCTATTATGTGGACGCCCACGGAACTGTGGGCTTGATCACAGAAGAGCCTCGTTGCTATTCGCTCCACCGCGAGCTACGCCGACGAGCCGACAACAGGAAGCACAATTGACCGATCGCGAAAAAATACTGACCGTGCTGCGTGAAAAGCCCTCGGCGATCTTCAACATCATGAAACGCGTCAACATCAAGAATCAGGACGACTGCCAGTCAGTCCTGTTGAAGATGCGCGACGAAGGCGCCGTGAAATTCGATATTCACAAGGGTCTTTGGAAGGTTGCCTGAGTGCCGCTGAGCCCGCAGGGCGGGTTGGCGCCCACCGGGTCCGCGCAAGGCGCGGCCCGATGCCAGGCTCCGGCGTAAGCCGACGTCTTGACGATTCATAACGGCGGATCGCGATCCGCCCTACGAGCTGCTACCAACCGGGCCAGCGCGATTGCCAATTTCACCCGGCTACCCGGGCTTTCATTTAATGGAGGTACCCTGAGGGCCTTTGTTCTCAAAAGGCAGCGACGGCTGATTCTCGAACCAATCAACAACTTCGAAAAGCATTCCCCGCTTTAGCATCTCAGCTTCCAGATCGGCGGCGTGCTTCTTCCATTCCGGCGTCTCACGAACGCGAAACCTTGGTTCAGCACCTTGTCGTTCCTGAGCGTCATCGGCCGCCAAGGCTCCACGGATGGCCTCGTACATCATGGTGAGGCTATCGTTCGTGAACGCTGGATAGTTCATCAGGGGTCCCGGAAAAGCCGCCGCCGGGTTGAGGCGGCGACGGCTCCGATTCTCACGCGGTGACCACCAGGAGCGACGGTCGCCCAGATGCTGCACGCGAACGGTTAAGCAGAAGTTTATGACAGCATCGATTGATATCGCACGGCGCAATATTAGATTCGCAGGCGAACTTCTCTTCGCCTTGTTTCAGACGCGAATCGGCTTCAGCTATTGAACCGCAGCCATAACCAGACGGGCTGCACCTTCTGGGAATGGCCCGCTTCCGCCCCCAGCCTGAGCGGGTCATTTCTCAAGGCTCGTCTTTTCTCAAGACTCGTCTCATGCGCTCTCGCGGTGTCGATCTTTTCGATCGCAAATGCTTTTCGATCGCAAATGCACTTTGCCAGGCGGGTCGCAGCTAATTCCGCTCAGCTATCGGGGCGCTAGCTCATTTGCTTGCCTCGTAAATCGCCGTTTACGGTATATGGTCCCATCGTCATTTGGCCCTGAATTTTCTTTGCCGCCTCTTCTTTCCCGAGGGATTTCCATCGTTCAGCTTCGCTGAGCCACCTCCAATGATTCTCGACATCGAACACTGCGCGCTGGCGGCAAATCATTTCCATGTCGTGACAGCTTAGACGCTTGTCCATCGTTACCTCCCTCAGTTTCCTCATCCTGCCTCCTTCCCCGTAAAAAAGAAAAGTAAACGCTGTTGACGCTTCGCGAGTTATTTTCGGGAATCTTAAAAAAGGGAAAAGCTTCATTGGAACTTTCGCTGTAGCGGTACGATGATGGGGCCAACCAATGTTTTATCGGCTACGTAGGACGGGTTGGAGCCCACCGGGTCCGCGCAAGGCGCGGCCCGATGACAGGCTCCGGCGTAACCCGCCATCTTGGCGATCCGCCCTCCGATCCAACTGATATCCAACCTGGCAAGATCCATCCATTGGAACTTTATGCGGCGGGGCGGGTTTTGGATTCAGGCGGATCTGTTGTTCAAGGTTTCCGCACGCAGTCCGGCGCCAGGCGGGAATCTTCTGCAGCTTGCCGCGTCCGTCGAGGGAAGGAGCTCCCGTGATGGAGCACCGGACCAGGATTGGTAATCGACTGTTAGCTGCGTTGCCGCCAGCGGATCTCGATTTGCTTGCGCCTTACCTGCGGAAAGTATCGCTTGAACGCGACGCCGTGCTGGTGCGATCGGGAGATCCAATTGAACAGATCTACTTCCCCCGCAGCGGAACGATCGCATTCATCATGGACCTGCCGAACGGACAAACGGTTGCAACCGCGGTGATCGGGAATGAGGGAGCCGTGGGCGTCTTGTCAGCGCTGGGACGCTCCCGCTCTCCGATGACGGCGGTGGTGCGCGTGGCCGGGACCGCATTGCAAATTACTCCAGCGCGGTTTTATGCGGCGCTCCGCCACAGTGCTGCCATCAGACATACGGTCCAGATCCACACCTGGGCGCTGCTGGCGCAATTCCAGCAGGTCGCGGCCTGCAACGCGCTGCATTCCGTCGAGGCCCGCCTGGCCCGGTGGTTTCTCCACATCCACGATCGGGTTGACGGTGACGTCCTACCGCTGACGCAAGAGGCGCTTTCCGAACTGCTCGGCGTACGACGAACGACGGTGACGCAGGTTGTGCGCAAGCTCCGGACCTCGCGCGCTATCCGATCCAACCGGCGCGGCTTGATCGAGATTGACAGACTCCGGCTCGAAGCAGCGGCATGCGAGTGCTACGAGGTCATGCGCCGTAGAATCGATCG
>JAQGJF010000779.1 GCA_028290765.1 Tardiphaga sp. | reverse complement strand
TGATCTTGCCCCAGATCTTGGCCTTGGTCTGGGCGTAGAGAATATCCAGCTCGAACTTGTCGAGCGATGCCATCGCCGCGCGCGAGCGCAGCTCGCTGACGATGGCCAGCGCGTAGATTTCCCACATCGTGACTTCGGCCCACGCGCCCTCGAAGGTCAGGACATATTGCCCATCGATGGTCTCGAGGCGATATTCGGGCAACCGGAAGCTGCGCAGATATTCGATATATTCCGGCCGGAAAATATCGCGGCGGCCGTAGAAGCGGTTGCCGGCCAGCCAGATCAGTTCGTTTTCGCGAAATCGCAAGGTCCTGGCGTGATCGAGCTGCGCCCGCAGCACTTCTTCCGGAACGATGTCGGCGATGCGGACTTCTTTGGTGCGGTTGATCAGGCCGAAGGTCACCGGGACCTTGGCATAAAGCATCCAGATGAACTGGTGCATCAGAAATTTGTAGAAGTCGGTATCGAGCAACGACCGGATGATCGGGTCGAGCCGATAATTGTGATTGTGAACCCTGGTGGCGAAATCCATCATGACACCGCCACTCCCTGCGCGATTTAGCTCGAACCATACCCGGGTGCGGCAAGACTCGGCAAGATGCCTTCAAATCATCGGACCATTGCCAAAACAGAAGGCACGCAAACCCCCTTGCGGCCGGCGTGCAAGCCGACTAGCATTTCGTTTGTGTGCAAATGAATTGGTGACCTTGGGCGAGGAGGCACGATGCCGCACATTACGACACCGGACGGTACGCGACTTTACTATGAAGAGGTGGGGGCGGGCAGCCCCGTCGTCTTCGTCCACGAATATGCCGGCGATTACCGGACCTGGGAGCCGCAGCTTCGCTATTTT
Source organism: Tardiphaga sp. (assembly GCA_028290765.1). Next base: position 6,320 of record JAQGJF010000779.1, on the reverse strand, counting down.
GCGCGCGCGCATCGCTGCATCACGCTGAGCCAGCGCGGCTATCCGCCATCGGACGTTCCCGACGACCCCAAGCGCTACAGCCAGGCCATTGCCCGCGACGACATCATCGCGCTGCTTGATGCGCTGAAGATCGACAAGGCCCATATCGTTGGGCATTCGATGGGCGCCTATACCGCGCTGCATGTCGGGATGGTGGCGCCAAAACGCTGCCTGTCGGTGGTGGCCGCCGGCTGTGGCTGGGGCTCCCTGCCGGATCCAAAAGCTTCCGACGCGATGAAGGTTTTGGCCGCCGAAACCGGCAAGATGTTTGCCGAGGAGGGGATTGTCTCGGCCGCCGCGAAATATGCCGACGCGCCGATGCGCCAGGCACAGAAGAACAAGGATCCGCGCGGCTGGGCTGATTTCGCCTGCATGCTCAGCGAGCATTCCGCCATCGGCCATGCCCACACCATGTTCAGCCTGCAGCTCAAACGTCCGACGCTGTGGGAGATGGAGGCCGATCTCAAGCGCTTTGTGCCTCCGCTGCTGGTGATCGTCGGCGACGAAGACGAGCCGTGCCTCGAAGGCAGCGTGTTCCTGAAGCGCACGGTGCCGACCGCCGCCTTGATGGTGATTCCGCGCACCGGCCACACCGTCACCAGCGAAGAGCCGGCCGCCTTCAATGGGGCACTAGCCGAACTGTTTGCCGCGGCGGAATCCGGCCGCTGGCTCGCGCATAAGAAACCAAGCTGATCATAACCGCGAATTCGAACGATCAACCCTGAGAAAGGAGTTTTCCATGGACCTGCAGCTTAAAGACAAGACCGCTCTCGTCACTGGCGGCAGCGAAGGCATCGGCAAGGGCATAGCCATGATGCTGGCGAAGGAGGGCGTCGACGTCGCGATTTGCGCCCGCCGCATGGAGCCGCTGCAGAAGGCCGCCGAGGAGATCGGCTATGCCACCGGCCGCAAGATCATCCCGATCGTCGCCGACCTGACCAAGGATGCGGACGCCAAGAACTTCGTCGAGGAAGCTCATAAGAAACTCGGCAGTATCAATCTCATGATCAACAATGCCGGTTCGGCCCCCGGCGGTGTGATTGAAACCCTGACCGAGGACGACTGGGCGCAGGCCATGCAGCTCAAATTCATGGGCTACGTGCGCTGCCTGCGTTATGCGCTGCCGATCATGGTAAAGCAGGGCGGTGGACGCGTGGTCAATTTGATCGGCAATGACGGCGTCAAGCCGTCCTATTGGGAGATCGCGCCCGGCGCCGCCAACGCCGCCGGACAAAACCTGACGCTTGCGCTGGCCGGACAATATGGCCGCCATAACATCAGCTTCTGTGCGGTCAATCCGGGGCCGGTGCGGACCGAACGCTGGTCCGGCCTCGTCAATGCGATGTCGCGCGATATGAAGATTTCCTACGAGGAAGCCGACAAGCTGGCGCCGGCCTCGATCCCGCTCGGACGGATCGCGGAAGTCGAGGAGGTCGCGCATCTCGTCGTCATGTTGGCATCGCCTTTGGTGCAGATGGCCAACGGCACCATGATCGAGATCGACGGCGGTCAGGACAAGGCGTTGATGGATCGTTTTCGGGATCGGTAGAGGCAATACTAGGCCGTCATCGCCCGCTTTCGCGGGCGGTGACGGTTTGTGTTGGAGCCGCTGGCTCTTTGTCGCGTGGTGTGGAATAGGACTGCCGACACACTGTGCAGGTTGCGGCAAGACGCGGCTTGACAAGCCAAGAGGCTCGCCAGACTATTTGTGTACAAACTAATTCGGGCTGCAAATGCTGGCTGAAATGCTGCGATCGGGAATCCCACGCAGATTGCGGCGATAGGTGAGTTTCGAGGCCATCGGTTACAACAAACGGAGTTCGATCAATGATGACGGCTCGCTCTTTCGGTATCCTCGCCTGCGCCGGCGCACTGGCGATCTCGTTCGGTCAGATGGCTTCCGCCCAGGAAACCATCAAGATCGGAGAACTCAACAGCTACAAGTCGCAAACCGCGTTCCTCGACCCCTACAAGAAGGGCTGGGAATTGGCGATTGAGGAGATCAACGCCAAGGGCGGCGTGCTCGGCAAGAAGCTGGAAGTGATCTCGCGTGACGACGGCTCCAATCCCGGCGATGCGGTGCGCGTCGCTGACGAGTTGGTGACGCGCGAAGGCGTCAGTATTCTCGCCGGCACCTTCCTGTCGAATATCGGACTCGCGGTGACCGAGTTCGCCGGCAAGAAACAGGTATTTTTTCTCGCCGCCGAACCGCTGACCGACAAGATCACCTGGCAGAACGGCAACAAATATACTTTCCGGCTGCGTGCCACGACCTATATGCAGGTCGCGATGCTGCTGCCCGATGCGCTGGCCGCCAAGAAGAAGCGTTGGGCGCTGGTCTATCCGAACTTCGAATACGGCCAGGCGGCGGTTGCTGCCTTCAAGGACTTGATGAAGGCCAAGCAGCCTGACGTCGAGTTCGTGACCGAGCAGGCGCCGCCGCTCGGCAAGGTTGATGCCGGCGCGGTGGTGCAGGCGATCGACGACGCCAAGCCTGACGCCATTTTCAACGTATTATTTGGTGCCGATCTCACCAAATTGGTCCGTGAAGGTTCTACCCGCGGCGTCTTCAAGGACCGGACCGTGGTCAGCCTGTTGTCCGGCGAGCCGGAATATCTCGATCCGCTCAAGGAAGAAGCACCGGTCGGATGGATCGTCACCGGCTATCCCTGGGACAAGATCAAAACCCCGGAATACAAGACCTTCCTCGACGCCTATCAGAAAAAATACAGCGACTATCCGCGTCTCGGCTCGGTCGTCGGTTACGTCACGATGCAATCGATCGCGGCCGGCATCGCCAAAGCGGGCTCCACCGACACTGAAAAGCTGATCACCGCGTTCAAGGGCTTGAAGGTCGACAGTCCGTTCGGTCCGTTCACCTATCGAGCCAGCGATCACCAGGCCACGATGGGGGCTTTTGTCGGCAAGATCGCGCTCGAAAACGGCAAGGGCACCATGAGCGACTTCAAATTCGTCGATGGTGCGTCGGTGCTGCCCGGCGATGACGAAGTGAAGAAGCTGCGGCCAGCCGCGGATTGATGGTGGGCTATCGCATGAATTTGACGTGCGCTTCTTATGGTGTTCGTGATTTGAGCGATGACGAACTGCGATCCCTCCCCCTTGTGGGCAGGGCTATCGCATATGACTTTCCAAAACCCCATTCCGGTAATTTTAGAATCCAGGAGGGTCACGGAGAGAAATTTTCGAATCCAATCCAGCCATCTAGGGCAGAAAAAGAATCGAGAAATTCCATATGCGATTCCCCTGCCCTTGTGGGGAGGGTCGGCCGAGCGAAGCGGAGGCCGGGGTGAGGGTATACACGCACGGTCTCCTTGTTGCTTACCCCCACCCGACCGGCCTATCGGCCGGCCACTCACGATCGAGCTTCGCTCGATCGGACCCCACAAGGGAGAGGGATAAGGAAGAGATGCGGCCGCCGTTCGTTTCATTCGGGTTAGCTTCGTTGCGATGAAGCGGGGAAGGGTTCCGCTCCGATGAGCTTCAACGCCTTCCTGTTCCAGGCAATCAACGGTCTCTCCGCCGCGTCCGGATTATTCTTTGTCGCGGCAGGACTGTCGCTGATTTTTGGCGTCACCCGCATCATCAATATCGCCCACGGCTCGCTCTATATGCTGGGGACCTATATCGCCTACAGCTTTGCCACCCGGCTTGGCGGGGTGCTGGGCTTCTGGGGCGGTATCGTCGCCACTGCGATCCTGGTTGGTGCGATCGGCGCGCTGATCGAATTTTTGCTGTTGCGGCGAATCTATCGCGCGCCGGAGCTGTTCCAACTGCTCGCCACCTTTGCGCTGGTGCTGGTGGTCAACGACGCGACGCTGTGGCTGTGGGGACCGGAAGATCTGCTCGGGCCGCGCGCGCCGGGCATGCGTGGCGCGGTCGATCTGCTCGGCCGGAAACTGCCGAGCTACGACATCTTTCTGATCTTCATCGGGCCATTGGTTCTGCTGCTGCTGCATCTGGCGCTGGCGCGGACGCGGTTCGGTCGACTGATCCGAGCCGCGACGCAGGATCGCGAGATGGTCGGCGCGCTCGGTGTCAATCAGGCGCTGCTGTTTACCGCGGTATTCGCCTTGGGATCGCTGCTGGCCGGGCTTGGCGGTGCGCTGCAGGTGGCGCGGGAGCCGGCCAATCTCGCCACCGACCTGATCGTGATCGGCGATGCCTTTGTCGTGGTGGTGGTCGGCGGCATGGGATCGATCACCGGCGCTTATCTCGCGGCGATCATCATCGCGGAGGTCAAGGCGCTCTGTATCGGACTGGGCGTCGTCAATCTCGCGGGACTTACGGTCAATTTCTCCAAGATGACGTTGGTCGCGGAATTCCTGGTCATGGCGATCGTGCTGATCGCGCGACCCTATGGATTGCTCGGACGCGAGCAGGGGACGGTGCGCAGCGTCGCCGATCCCGAGGAGCCGATCCGGCCGGCCACGCCAGCCACCAAGATTGCCGGTCTGGTGCTGCTCGTCGTGCTGGTCTGCCTGCCGCTGATCGCACGAAATTCGCCCTATACGCTGGTGCTCGGCATCGACGTGCTGATCGCCGTCCTGTTCGCCACAAGCCTGCATTTCATCATGGGGCCCGGCGGCATGCATTCGTTCGGCCATGCGGCCTACTTCGGGCTCGGCGCCTATGGTGCTGCACTGCTGGTGAAATGGCTTGCCGCGCCGATGGGCCTGGCGCTGGTCGCGGCTCCGATCGTGGCGCTGCTCGGCGCGCTGTTGTTCGGCTGGTTCGCGGTGCGGCTGTCGGGGGTCTATCTCGCGATGCTGACGCTCGCCTTCGCGCAGATCGTGTGGGCGGCGGTGTTTCAGTGGGAGGGGCTGACCGGCGGCTCCAACGGCGTCATCGGCGTGTGGCCGACCGCGCCGTTCGACAGCAATACGACCTTTTACCTGCTAGCGCTAACCCTGACGATGACCGGCATTCTGCTGCTGCGCCGGTTCCTGTTCGCGCCATTTGGCTATGCGATGCGTGCCGGCCGCGACTCGCCGCTGCGGGCCGAGGCGATCGGCCTTGACGTCAAGCGCGTGCACTGGTTGGCCTTTGCCGTTGCAGGCGCCGTATGCGGCGTGGCCGGCGGGTTGTTTGCCTTTGCCAAGGGGTCAATCTCGCCGGAGACCATCGGCGTCGGCCGGTCGATCGACGGGCTGGTGATGGTGCTGCTCGGCGGCATCCAGACCCTGACCGGCCCGATTGTCGGTGCTTCGGTGTTCGCCGTGCTGCAGGATACGATCATGCGGCAGACCGAATATTGGCGGGCCTTGCTGGGTGGTGTCATTCTGTTGCTGGTGCTGGCCTTCCCCAGCGGCATCGTCGGCGGGCTGTCGAAACTGATGTCGCGCAAGGCCTCGTCATGAGCGACCTCTCGATCCGCGCATTGTCAAAAGCCTTTGGCGGCGTCCGTGCCGTCAACGAGGTGAGCTTCGAGATCAAACGCGGCGAATTCCTTGCCATGATCGGGCCGAACGGCGCCGGCAAATCCACCTGCTTTAATATGATCAATGGCCAGCTCGCTTCCGATTCCGGCGAGATCTGGTTCGAAGGCAAGAAGCTCAGCGGTCGGAAACCGCGCGAAATATGGCGGCTCGGCGTCGGGCGCACCTTCCAGGTCGCGGCCACTTTCGGGTCGATGACGGTTATCGAGAATGTGCAGATGGCGCTGATCTCGCACGCCGGCGAGACCTACCGGCTTTGGCGGCCCGCGGCCTCGCTGCACCGCCAGCGCGCGCTCGATCTGCTCGAACAGGTCGGCATGCGCGCCGATGCCGACCGGCCGAGCCGCGAACTCGCCTATGGCGACGTCAAGCGGGTTGAGCTCGCGATCGCGCTGGCCAACGATCCTCGCCTACTGCTGATGGACGAGCCGACCGCAGGCATGGCGCCGCGCGAGCGCAACGACCTGATCGCGCTGGTCAAGCGGCTGGTGGTCGAGCGCGGCATCTCGGTGTTGTTCACCGAGCATTCGATGGATGTGGTGTTCTCTTTCGCCGATCGCATCATCGTGCTGGCGCGCGGCCGCCTGATCGCGGACGGCGACGCCAAAGCCATCCGCGACAATCCGCAGGTGAGGGAAGTCTATTTCGGCACCGGCAAGACTTTTACGAAAGCCGGAGCCCAGGCATGAACGGCGTGATGAGCGACGCCATGCTGTCGGTCCAAAACCTCAGCGCCTCCTATGGGGCTGCGCGCATCCTCTACGGCCTTCATTTCGAGGTGGGCCGCGGCGAGGTGGTGGCGTTGATGGGGCGCAACGGTGCCGG
>JAQGJF010001126.1 GCA_028290765.1 Tardiphaga sp. | reverse complement strand
CGGTGATTCACGCCGACGGTACCGGCCGGATCCAGATCGTGCGGGCCGAAGACGATCCCCTCACCTACGCCTATCTGAAAGCGCTCGGCCGCCACATCGGCGTCGAGATGTCGGTCAATACCTCGTTCAATGTCGCCGGACCGATCGCGCAGACCCCACAACAGGCGATCGATACCCTGCGCCGATCGAGCGGACTCGATGCTGTGATCATGGTCGCCGCGAACGGCATGGTTACGGCCGCATGGCATGGCGGCGAGCGCGACAACGGGCGATTCACCACCTGGCACGACGAATGGAAACTTGCCAGGGTTTGAACGAATTCGTCTTGCTTACGCGGACACAACGACATCCAGCGCCATGAACGCCGCCAGCGAGCGGCGGAGCTGATCAGGCGCGAGGCCATCGACGATGAAGACCAGCTTCGACCGGCGGTCGCCGTCCGGCCAGGCGCGAAGATGCTGCGGCGGATGGACGAGATGCTGCACCCCATGCACCGCCACGGGATTGGTTTCGTCCGCGATCGACAGGATTCCCTTGACGCGCAGGATGCGGGCGCCGTGCCGATGGATCAGCATGGTCAGCCAGATGCCGAATGCCGTCCAGTCCAGCGGGGCGTCGACCGTGATCGAGAACGACCGAATCGCGGCACCGTGGTTTTCCGTCGCCTCGCGCCCCGGAAGCTGCGCCCTGGTGGGCTCGGCGGTCGCCTTGAACCATGAAGCAGCATTTCCTGAGCCCTCGAACAGGGTCTGGAGGTCGTTGTCGGCGTCGCACGCCCGCACGATCGGAGCCGCGGGATTGAGATTCTCCAATCGGCCGACCAGCGCCGTGACGTCGGGCGGGTTGGCGAGATCGGTCTTGGTCAGGATCAGCGTGTCGGCGACCGCGGCCTGACGGACGGATTCCAGGTGCCGGTCGAGCGTCTCGTCGCCGTTCACCGCATCGACGGTGGTCAGCACGGTGGCCAATCGAAAATGATGCCGCAGCACCGGATCCGTCTTGATGGTCGAGATCACCGGATACGGATCGGCTAGGCCGCTGCTCTCCACCACCACCCGGCGGAACGGCGGGATCAGGCCGCGGGCGCGCCGCGACTGCAGATCGCGCAAGGCCACCGCCAGTTCACCTTTCAGGACACAGCACAGGCAGCCGGACGGCAGCAGGACCACATCGTCGGCGACGTGCTCGATGAGATGGTGGTCGAGGCCAACCTCGCCAAATTCATTGATGATCACCGCGGTATCGCCGAATGCCGGATCGGCAAGGATCCGCTTCAACAGCGTGGTTTTCCCCGATCCCAAAAATCCGGTGAGCAGCGTGACCGGGGTGAAGTCCGGATAGAGCTCAGCCATCGGCAACCTCGAAAGCATCGATGACGTCCGGCGAGAGCGGATCGATCGGACCGCCGCTGAGCCTCTCCGCCGCCGCCCACAGATGGCCGAGATCCTTGACGATCTCGGTCCGCCCGGTGGGAGAAGACAGAAGGAACGAGCTGCCCTGCCAATCCGAGAGCTTCAATCGCCAATGGGCCAGAACGCGATTGGCGATCCGCAGCCGGTTGGCCCGTTCGCGCCGTCGCGCGATAGAATCGGTCGCGCGCGTATAGACACCGTCGCGCGCGATCGCATCAGCCCAATGCTCGCCGCCGCCGAGCACACCGCATAGCGAACACATCCCGCCTCCTTTCGACTATTGTACCGGCTGGCGACCTTGCCGTCTTTCACGCCATTATTTCTGGCGCGGAAAACGCTTCGCAAAATCGTCGGCCATCTCGTTCATGGTGACGAAGCGCACGCCGGGGTGGCTCTTGATGTGATGATAGAGCCGCTCCAGCATCATCAGCACCTGCGGCCGGCCGGAAACGTCGGGATGGATGGTGATCGGGAACACTGCGTAGTCCATCTCGCGATACACCCAGTCGAACTGATCGCGCCAGATCTGCTCGATGTCGCGCGGATTGACGAAGCCATGGCTGTTCGGCGCCTTCTTGATGAACATCATCGGCGGCAGATCGTCGAGATACCAGTTGGTGGGAATCTCGATCAGGTCGGTCTCGACGCCACGCTTCAGCGGCACCATCCAGTCCTGCGGCTTCTTGGAGTAATCGATCTTGGTCCAGCTGTCGCCGACCCGCACGTAATAGGGCGAGAAGTCGTTATGCATCAGGGAATGATCGTATTTGATGCCACGCTCGAGCAGCAGCTCATTGGAGACATTGGAGAACTCCCACCACGGCGCGACATATCCGGTGGGCCGCTTGCCTGACAATCGGGTGACGAGATCGATGCATTTGTCGAGCACCGCGGTTTCCTGCTCGCGCGTCATCTCGATCGGGTTCTCGTGGCTGTAGCCGTGGATGCCGATTTCATGGCCGGCGTCGGCTACCGCCTTCATCTCGACCGGGAAAGTTTCGATCGAATGTCCGGGAATGAACCAGGTGGTCTTGATGCCCAGACGCTCGAACAGCTTCAGCAGCCGCGGCGAGCCGACTTCGCCGGCGAACAGGCCGCGCGAGATATCGTCGGGCGAATCCTCTCCGCCATAGGAGCCGAGCCATCCGGCGACGGCATCCACATCGATACCGAAACCGCAGAGAATTTCTTTTGCCATTTGTTGTCTCCCTGTTTGCACGTTTTCGCTGACTGTGGGCCAGCTCTCACCGCAAACAGGTCAAACCTCTCCCCGCTTGCGGGGAGAGGTCACCGAATTCGACCGGTCCGATCCAGGTCCGGGCTTATTTTCGCAGACACAGTCCCACGGTCGGAGACGATGCACATTTCGCGCCATCCGGAGCGCCGCCGCCCGGACAGAACACCGACACCAGCGTTTCGGTCGCCTCGCAGCTCACCGAACCATCGGCCTGTACCGACCGAAGCGCAGCCGTGGCGGCATCGCCCTTCTCGCCCTTGTCGCCGGATGCACCTTTCTCACCCGGGGCCCCCTTCTCACCGGGAGCGCCTTGCGGCCCCTGTGGTCCTTGGGCGCCGGGTTGGCCTTGCGCACCGGCGACGCCTTGAACGCCCTGGGCGCCTTGCGGGCCGGCCGGCCCCTGTGCACCCGGCTCGCCCTTCGGACCCGACGGTCCGGGATCCCTGCCGCAGGCGCCAAGCGTCAGCGCGAGACCAATGACGAGTAATGGAAAAATTCGCATGATGTCCCCCCGGTATGACTTCATTTCAACTGCGCAACCAACCGCAAAACGCCGGCGCCCATACAAGTCGTCGAACCACATCAGGTTCCGCGGCGCGGATGATATCGGCGGGTGAAGACGCGCGAAAGACTGCGTCGCCAGTTTATGTTTGTTTTCGATGTCGCAGGCGTGGCGGACAAATCGCGGAGACGCCTGACCAAAAGGGAGGAAGGCCCCGCCCCTTGGAGGCGGAATTCAGGCAGGGCCTTCCACGCCGTGCTGTTTGGAAATAACGCGGCGCACAATTTCCAACGATCGCCGCGCAGAACCGTTCCGGTGGTGCCGGACGTCAGCGGGCTTCGCCGTCCGCCTGGCCATCCGCCTAAGGATTCTTGGGGCGCGAGACGATTTCGATCATCTTGCCCTCGTCGGCGTCGGGCGCGTAAGCCCTGGCCTTGTTGTAGGCCTCGACAGTGGCGCGTCCCACCGGTGCGTCCGGCAACAGGCTTTCAGCCAACGCCACGGCATAGGCGGCGTCCTTGTGACGGAGGGCGGCGGTGAAGGTCGCGCCGGAAAAGTCCCTCGCGACCATCCGTGGGGCATGCCGCAACACCTGCGGACTGGCAGCAACGCCGTGCTCGATCGATTCCAGCACCAGCTTCATGTCGAGGCCGGCCTGTTCGGCAATGGCCAGCCCCTCGGCAAGCCCGGCGATCTGGATTGCGCCCATCAGATTGTTGATGAGCTTGTAGACCGTGCCGGAGCCGATCGGCCCGAAATGCCGGATGGTCTGCCCCAGCGGCAACAGGAACGGCCGCGCCCGCTCGAGATCGGCAGCCTCGGCGCCGACCAGCAACGTCAATTTTCCGGATGCCGCGGCATCCGGCAGACCGGTGACCGGACTGTCGATCGCGATCAGACCGCGGGCGCGCAGGTCGCGCCCGAGTGCCAGCGCGTGTTGATGCGACACCGTCGAACATTCGATCGCCAGCGTCCCGGCCCTTGCGATCTCTACGGCGCCGCCATCGCCGAGCCACACCGCCCGTGAGGCCTCGTCGTCGGCGACCATGGTCACGATCGCATCGGCCCCCTCCGCCGCATCCGCCGGCGAACTGGCCCAGCGCGCCCCGCGGGCGATCAGATCGTTCGCCTTGGCCTGGCTGCGGTTCCAAACCGCGACAGTGAAGCCAGTATCTAGATAGCGGCCGGCCATGCCGTGGCCCATGCGCCCCAGGCCGATGAAGGCGACGTGACGCAAAGGTTGTTGGGGCATGATCAGTCCGCGTCCTCGATCGATGGCGGCGGGGTGCCAAAGGCGCGCTGCGCCAAAGTCGCCGCCATGAATTCGTCGAGGTCGCCGTCGAGCACGCCCGAGGTGTCGGAGGTCTGCACGCCGGTGCGCAGATCCTTCACCATCTGATAGGGCTGCAACACATAGGATCGGATCTGGTGGCCCCAGCCGATATCGGTCTTGGCGGCTTGGTCGGCGGCGGCCTGCTCTTCGCGCTTCTTCAATTCGATCTCATAGAGTCGTGCGCGCAGCATGTCCCAGGCCTGCGCCTTGTTCTTGTGCTGCGAGCGGCCGGCCTGGCACACCACGGCGACGCCGGTCGGAATATGGGTCAGCCGCACCGCGGACTCGGTCTTGTTGACGTGCTGGCCGCCGGCGCCGCCCGAACGCATGGTGTCGACGCGAACGTCGGATTCCGCGATATCGATCTTGATGCTGTTATCGACCACCGGAAAGATCGCGACGCTGGAGAACGAGGTGTGCCGGCGCGCGTTGGAATCGAACGGCGAGATCCGCACCAGCCGGTGCACGCCGGCTTCGGTCTTGAGCCAGCCATAGGCGTTGTGCCCGCTGATCTGGATGGTAGCGGATTTGATGCCGGCTTCTTCGCCCTGGGTCTCTTCCAGATATTCGATCTTGAAGCCGTGCTTTTCGGCCCAGCGCGTGTACATGCGCAATAGCATCGAGGCCCAGTCCTGGCTCTCGGTGCCGCCGGCGCCGGCATGAACCTCGAGATAGGAATCGAACCGGTCGGCCTCGCCCGACAGCAGCGCTTCGAGTTCGCGGCGCGCGACTTCCTTTTTCAGGTTTTTCAGCGCGGTTTCGGCTTCCGCAACCACGCCCTCATCGTTCTCGGCCTCGCCGAGTTCGATCATGCCGACATTGTCCTCGAGCTCGCGCTCGACCTTGCCGATGCCCTGTAGCGAATCCTCCAGCGAGGTTCGCTCCTGCATCAGTTTTTGCGCTTTCTGGGGATCGTTCCAGAGGTTAGGGTCTTCGGCGAGCTTGTTCAGCTCCGCAAGACGTGCGGTGGATGCATCGACGTCAAAGATGCC
>JAQGJF010000743.1 GCA_028290765.1 Tardiphaga sp. | reverse complement strand
GTGCCCATCGCGATCAGCGTGAACATGTTGAGGTTGCGCGTCAGCAGCGACTGCCAGCCGCGAACGAAGAACGGCCAGCCGGCCCAGACCACCACGGGCGAGGCGAACACAAGCTGAATCCAGTTCGACAGCGTCGGATCGACCCAGCCGTGACCGCCAACCAGATGGCCGCCCATCTCGAGGACGACAACCGGCAGCGCCAGCGCGAAGCCAATCCAGAAACGGCGGGTCATGTCGGCAAGTTCGGGGTTGGGCCCGGTATCGAGGCTCGCGACCTCGGGCTCCAGCGCCATCCCGCAGATCGGACAACTGCCGGGTCCGACCTGGCGGATCTGCGGATGCATCGGGCAAGTGTAGATGGTGCCCTCCGGCACCGCGGGCTGCGGCTTGTTGCCGTCGAGATAGCGAACCGGATCGGCGATGAATTTGGTCCGGCAGCCGGCCGAGCAGAAATGATAGGCGTGGCCGTCGTGCTCGGTATGGTGCTTGCTGGTGGCCGGGTCGACCATCATTCCGCAAACCAGATCGCGTACCTTGGCCTGGTCGCCCGCGTCATGATGGTGGTGGCCATGGCTCGTGTCGTTATGGCCGGCGTGGCCATGATGGCCGCCGCAGCACGGCGATTTCGCAGCATCGGCGGTTTTGCCCGGAGGCATCGCATCCGTCATTTTTTTATCCTTGAAACCCATACCCTGTAGGGGTATATAGATCGGATGCAGAAGGACATCAAGGCTTCCATCCAAAAGCGGTTCGGCCGGATCGAGGGCCAGGTGCGCGGGCTGTCGAAAATGGTCGAGGAAGACCGTTATTGCATCGACATCGTCACCCAGATCTCGGCGGTTCGCGCGGCGCTACGCCGGGTCGAGGAAGAGGTGCTGCGCGACCACGTCAGCCATTGCGTCGAGCACGCCATCACCAGCGGCAACAAGGCCGACCAGCGCAACAAGATCGCCGAATTGATGGCCGTCATCGGCCGCGCGGACCGATAAGCCGCGACGGATCACGGCCAGCGGACTCCGCCATTCACCCTATGAAATCACGAGGCGCTCGCCGAATCGCCGGGCGCGTCGTCGTTCACCGCGTCGGCGAATTTGCGCATCAGCCGCACCAACTCGTCGACCTCGCGATCATCCCATGCCGCGAAAATCGCACGGCCGATCCGTTCGCGGGCCGCATCCACGGCGTCGGTCATGGCCTTGCCCTTCGGCGTCACGATGGCCTGCCGGACCCGGCGGTCGGCGGCGCCGGCCTGGCGTTCGACCAGGCCGAGGCTCTCCAGCTTCGCGACCTGCCGGCTGACGGTGGTGTAGTCGCGCCCGACGCCGTCGGCGAGATCGACGACCCCGATCGGGCCGCGCCGTTCGATGCCGACCAGCAGCGGAAACAGCGCGCGATCGAGCGGTATGCCGGCTTCCCGAACCATCATCTCGTCGCGCTGGGGGCGGTTCATAATACTGACGATGTCCAACAAGGCCGCGTGCAAAGCCCTGATCCGCTCCGACATATGTGTATCTTGCACTCTTTTTCTTGACGGCATGCCGATCCCCTGTTATGTGCATAATACACATAAGGAGAGCGCGATGACAGAGGATTTTGCCGCCGAGGTGTTGATTTGCGGCGCCGGCGCGGCCGGCCTTACGCTGGCGATCGACCTTGCGCGCCGCGGCCTGTCGTTCCGCCTGATCGAGAAGATGGATGCTCCTTTCGGCGGCTCGCGCGGCAAGGGCATCCAGCCGCGAACGCAGGAGATCTTCGAGGATCTCGGCATCATCGACCGGATCGTCGCGGCCGGCGGCCTCTATCCGCCGCAGCGGGAGTATCGCGACGACGGCAGCACTGCCGAGTCCGATGTCATGGAACATAACGACCCGACGCCTGCCGAGCCCTATCAGGTCCCGCTGATGGTGCCGCAATTCCTGACCGAACGCGTGATGCGCGAGCGTCTCGTCGAACTCGGGCACCGGCCGGAGTTCGGATACGAGCTGGTCGGAATGGCGCAGGACAAGGACGGCGTGACGGCGCGGCTTGTCGGCCAAACCGGCGAAGAGGTCATTCGCGTGCGCTATCTCGTCGGCGCGGATGGCGGCCACAGCTTCGTGCGCCGCGCGCTCGACATCGGCTTTCCCGGCAAAACACTTGGCGTCCGTGCCGTCGTGGCCGATGTCGTCCTGACCGGACTGGGACGCGAGGCATGGCACCGCTTCAGCGAAGGTGCGATGGATCGGCAGATGTCGCTCTGCCCGCTCGCCGGGACCGAGCTGTTCCAATTGCAAGCGCCGATCCCGCTCGAAGGCGATATCGACCTCTCCGCCGAGGGGCTGTCCACCATGGTCGCCGAGCGCACCGGCCGCGATACTATTCGCATCTCCTCGGTGTCCTGGGCATCGGCCTACACCATGAACGCGCGGCTGGCCGATCGCTATCGCGTCGGTCGCGTGTTCCTGGTCGGTGACGCCGCTCATATTCATCCGCCGACTGGCGGCCAGGGTCTCAATACCAGCGTCCAGGACGGCTATAATCTCGGCTGGAAACTGGCGGCGGTAGCCGGCGGCGCGCCCGATGCGCTGCTCGACAGCTACGAGGAAGAACGCCGGCCGATCGCGGCGGGCATGCTCGGTCTCGCCACCAAACTGCTCGATGCCGCCAGGCGGGGCGACATGCGGCGTGGCCGCGAAGTCCACCAGCTCGACCTTGGGTATGCGGAGTCGCCGCTCGCGCTGGAAAAGCCGGAACGCGGCGGCGGCCTGCGCGCGGGGGACCGCGCCCCCGATGCGCCGATCCGCGGTGCGGCCGGACGGTCGACGCGCCTGTTCGAATTGTTCAAGGGCGCGCACTGGACGCTGTTGGGCCATGAGGTCGCGCGCGATGTCGTGCCGTCGCGCCCGGAGCTGCACATCCATACCATCGGTCCACGCGGCGATATAATCGATGAGGACGGCCACCTGCGCGACGCCTACGCTCCGGCATCCGGCGATTGGGTGCTCGTGCGTCCCGACGGTTATGTCGGGGCGATCGTCTCTTCCAGCGAGATCGCCGCGCTGGAGGCTTATCTGCGGGACGCAGGTCTTGTCTTCGGGACGTAGGCCTTGTCTTCGGGACATAGGTCTGGAGCGAGGCCAGTTTTAGCACCGCCTGACCGCATAAACGGCCCTGAATCTTAGTACCCCGTTATTCCTATGGTCCGATTCATACATGCTTTACCCTGGTTGATAACCACAGCTTAGGTGCAAAGCTGGCATTGAAACCCAAAGGGCAGGAAATGCCGCCTGGGGAGTCGTGACCTTGCAGACCAATGTCGCCCGGACATTTGCGGCGCTGAGCGCAACCAACGAAGCGATTCTCTATTCGGAATCGCCGGAGGAGCTGTATCGACAGGTCTGCCAGGCGGCGTTTTCCAGCGGAGACTTTCTCGCCACCGCGATCTTTCTGCATGTCCCGGGTACCGAGCTGCTGCGCTTTGTCGCCGGCGGCGGCGAGCTGAGCGAAGGGCTGCGCCCGATCGAAATTTCCATTGCGGAAACGCCGACCGAGCCTTTGGGACTGGCCGGCGAGGCTCTGCGCGATCAGAAGCCCTCGATCAGCAATGATTTCCTCAATGACGCGCGGGCGTGGGCCTGGCGCGAACAGGCGCGCCAGATCCAGGTCGGCGCGGTCGCGGCATTGCCGCTGACCTGCAATGGCCGCAGCGTCGGCGCGCTGATGGTGTACCGGCGCGAAGCCGGCTCGCTCGGCGAAGAGAACGTTCCGCTGCTGGTGCGCATGGCCGCCAATGTTTCCTTTTCGCTCGGCAACTTCGAGCGCGAGCGGCAGCGGCGCCATACCGACCTGGCCATGGAGCGGATGTCGCGGATGTTCGCCGCGCTGGGCGCCACCAACGAATCGATCATGCGGGCAAGCTCGCGCGAACAGCTGTTCGAGATGGTCTGCGAGGCATCGGTCCACGGCGCAAAATTTGGTTCCGCCACCATCACGCTGGCCGAACCCGGCTCGGACTTCCTGCGCGTCGTGGCCTCGACGGGACCCGGCGCGGACGATATGCGCGCGTCGCAATATGCGATTTCGGCCGAACTGCCTGAAGGGCGCGGATTGACCGGCACGGCGTTCCGCACCCGGCAGCTCTGCGTCAGCAACGACTTCCTGGCGGATGAACGGACCAGGCCCTGGCATGACCGCGCGCTTCGCAGCGGCGTCAGGTCCGCCGCGGCGCTGCCATTGCTCAATGGCGGCCGGGCCGTTGGCGTGCTGATGTTCAATTCTCCCGAACCGGGAACCTTCACGCCGGACCTCATCGAACTGCTGCAGCGCGTGGCGGAGAACATTTCGTTCGCGCTCGATAATTTCGCCCGCGCCGACGAAAAAGCCCGCGACGACGACCGCAAGCAGCGCCTGACCCGGATGCTCGCCGCCTTGAGTTCGACCAACGAAGCGATCATGCGGGCCAAGTCCCGCGAGGAACTGCTCGAACTGGTCTGCGCGGCCACCGCCGAAGGCGGCGAATTCACCTCGACGATCGTCGCCGTCGCGCGCCCCGGCAGCGACCTTCTCGACATCGTGGCCGCGGCGGGACCGACCGCGCACATCACCCGGACCGCCAAATTGTCGACCCGCGCCGACTGCCCGGCCGGACGCGGGCTCAGCGCGACCGCGTTCCGATCCGGCAAGCCCTGCATCAGCAACGATTATCTCGCCGACCCGCGCGGCGAGGCATTCCATAGCATCGTGCGCAGCGACGGCGCCCGATCGGCGGCGGCGTTTCCGCTGTTCAGCCACGGCCAGACCGTCGGCATCATCGGTTTGATCTCGGTCGAGCTGGATACGTTTACGCCCGAATTCACCGACCTGCTGCAGCGCCTTGCCGACAATGTTTCATTCGCGCTCGGCAATTTCGACCTCGCCGACGAAAAAGCCAGGGCCGAAATCCTGAAGGACCGGCTGACGCGGATGTTCGGCGCGCTGAGCGCCACCAACGAAGCGATCATGCGGGCCAAGTCCCGCGAGGAATTGTTCGAACTGGTCTGCGAAGCCGCGGTGCTGGGCAATACCTTCAC
>JAQGJF010000741.1 GCA_028290765.1 Tardiphaga sp. | reverse complement strand
CGCCTTGAGGTAGCCTTCGAGCGTGCCGTAGAACACCACGTTGCCAGCGGTCGCAAGCGCGCCCGACCAAACCGAGAACTGCTCCTTGTTGGACCAGACGATCTTGCCGGTCTTGCCGTCCCAGGCGATGAAGTTGCCCATGTTCGAGTCGCCGGGAGGCGGATACATCGAGAGCGTCGCCCCCACATAGGGCTGACCCGCGGTGTAGCTGACCTTGAAGGGTTCGTAGTCCATGCAGACATGGTTGGTCGGCACGTAGAACAGCTGCGTATCCGGCGAATAGGCTGCCGGCTGCTCATCCTTGGTGCCGAGCGCGGCCGGGCAGATGCCCTTGTTGTTGTGGTCCTCGCCCTGCTTGTCAGTCGAGTACTGATCGAGAACCTTGGGCCGGCCGTAGGTCGGCGAGCTCTTGTTCATGTCGACGCCGCTGGTCCAGTTGACCTTCGGATCGTACTTCTCGGCGACCAGGAGTTCGCCGGTGGCACGATCAAGCGTGTAGCCCAGCCCGTTGCGGTCGAAATGCGTCAGCAACTTGCGGGCGGCACCTCCGACCTGCTGGTCCGACAGGATCATTTCATTGACGCCGTCATAGTCCCACTCGTCGTGCGGTGTCATCTGATAGACCCACTGCGCCATGCCGGTATCCGGGTTGCGCGCGAAAATGGTCATCGACCATTTGTTGTCGCCCGGACGCTGCTTCGGATTCCACGTCGAGGGGTTGCCCGACCCGTAATAGACCATGTTCAGCGCGGGATCGTATGACATCCAGCCCCATGTGCAGCCGCCGCCGATCTTCCATTGATCGCCCTGCCAGGTCTTGACGCTGGAGTCCTTGCCGACCGGCTTGCCGAGCTCGGTGGTCTTTGCCGGATCGACCATGATCTGGTCATCCGGCCCTTCCGAGAAGGCGCGCCACACCTGTTTGCCGCTCTTGATGTCGTAGGCGGTGACGTGACACTGCACGCCGAACTCGCCCCCGGAGATGCCGATCAGCACCTTGTCCTTGACCACGAGCGGCGCCGAAGTTCCGGTGCCCCCCTTGCCGGGATCGCCGTTCTTGACCGTCCACTCGACCTTGCCGGTCTTGGCATCGAGCGCCACCAGAGTGGTATCGGCCTGATGCAGGAAGATCTTGCCGTCACCATAGGCGACACCGCGGTTGACCGTATCGCAGCACATCACCGGAATGACGTTTGGATCCTGCTTCGGCTCGTACTTCCAGACGATCTTGTTCTCGTCCGCCAGATTGAGCGCGAAGACCTTGTTCGGGAACGGGGTGTGGACGTACATCATATTGCCAATAATCAGCGGCCCGCCTTCATGACCGCGCAGCACGCCGGTCGAGAAGGTCCACGCCACCTGCAGCTTGCCGGCATTCTCGGCAGTGATCTGCTTGAGCGCCGAGTAGCGCTGATTGTTGTAATTGCCCGCCGGCATCACCCAATCCTTCGGATTGTCCGACATCTTGATCAGTTCGTCGTTGGCAGACGCACCACCTGTGAAGATAGCCGTTGCAGCGCCCAAAGCTGCAATGCCTAGACAGGTCGCTAGCACTTTGTGCATGTCGAATCCTCCCATGTTTTAATTCTATGGTCATGTCTGTACCCGGTACGGCGACCGGAATCTTGCCCAAGAGGGAAGCGCGTTTGCTCAGAAGCGAAACTTGTGGATTTTTTTTTGCCCACAGTGGTTTAGGCCGGCATCGACGTCGGAACCGGGTGTTAGCAGTTGCACACCAAACGGCGCGAAGTTCCGCTTGACGGCACCCGAACTAAGTTGGAGGATTGCGAAAACGGATATTCGGAGGAACGCTGCGCGCGGCTCTCAGAGCGCAACGACCGCTCAAAGCTGCGCCGCTCGATTGTGACCGAACCAAGACTTTCTGAACTCGAGTCACTCATATGGTTGGGTAATGTCCAATACCGTCCATTCTCTCAGCACCTCTGGATTAACACCCAGAAAACAGATTCAGTGCTGGACCGACGCACTGACGGAGCTTTGCGGGCAATTTGATATTGATCCTCTGGATGGCTCCTCTTTCGAAGCGCAGATAAACTACGCCACCGTTTCGAAGCTGAAACTCTGTCAGATCGAGGCCAGCCAGCATCGCATTGCGCTGCCGCGGGTAAAGGCCGGCGAACATCCCTTCGTCAAGATATTGTTCCAGACCTATGGTGTGTCGCATTTCGAGCAGAATGGCCGCCGCATCGATCTGATGCCGGGCGATTGCTTTGCTTATGATGTGTCTTGTCCGCATACCATCATCAGCCCGTCGCTGACGCGGCATGATGTCGTCATCGTGCCCAGGGAATTGTTGCAGGAACGCGGCTTCCATCTGGCGAAGATGCCGGCTTGCAAGATTTCGGCGCGTACTGGCACCGGTCGTATCGCACATGACTTTGTGCATGCCGCCTTTGGCGAAGCCCAGAAACTGTCTCCAAATACCGCCATCGGCGTCGCCGATACGCTGATCGATCTGCTGTTGTTGCCGCTTCGCGAATTCGACGCGGCGTTCGATCGCGGCGGTCCGGCGGTGCTGTATCTGCGGGCCCAGACCTTTATCCGCGAACATTTGCGCGATCCCGATCTCAGCATCGACCGGATTTCAGCCGCTTTGGGCTGCACCAAGCGCTATCTGCACATGTTGTTCAGCGACAGGGGAACAACCGTCAGCGACTATATCTGGCAGGCCAGGCTGCAGAACTGCCGTCAGGAACTCGAAGCGCAGGGCGGAAAAACCATCACCGATGTGGCATTCTCGTGGGGCTTTTCCAGTTCGTCACACTTCAGTCGTGTGTTCCGAAAATATTTCGGAATGGCTCCGTCGTCCATTCACAAGGCGCATTAGTCCGTCTTCCCGGACGTTGTCGCGGTTGGTCCGTGGCTTCCGCGGCGCGATTCGGCTTCAGCAGGCCGGGCGCCGTCCGGACCAGTCGCCGGCACTCTCGATCACCTGCGCGACGTCGATCAACCTCTGCTCGTCATGATAGGCGCCGATCAGCTGCAACCCGACCGGCAGGCCCCCCGCCGTGAAGCCGCAGGGGACCGACAGTGCTGGATTACCGGTCAGGTTGAATGGGTAGAGGTAACCCGCCCATTCGGCATACATCTGGCTTTCGATCGAGCCGCCGGCGTCGAGGCCCACCGGCGGCGCGTTCATCGTCGGTGTGACGAGAACGTCATAGTTTTCGAACAAGCGTTGCACCGCCCGGAACAGCACGCTGCGGCGGTCGCTTGCGCGTTGCCAGTCCGCGGCCGAATAGCGCAGCCCGCGCGCGATGCTTTGGCGAAGCGATGCCGTGATTTTCTCACCCCATCTTGCCGCGACTGCTTCCAGCCGCGCCGCGTGCGCCGTCGTTGCGATCACCACATAGGTATCGAAAACGTCGTTGAAAATCGGCGTGGTCACCGCTTCGACATGGGCGCCCTGATCGGCGAGCAACTGCATCGCGCGTTTCGCCAGCGCGCCGACCTCGGCCTCGGGGCGGACGTCGCCGAAACTCTCAATCCAGGCGACACGCAACCCGCGCGCGGGCTCTTTCGCCGGCTTCGGCGTGAATTTTGCGACCGCATAGGAATAGGGATCGTCGATTTGCGGCCCCGACATGACTGACAGCAGCAACGGCAAGTCCCCGACCAGGCGCGTCATTGGTCCGACGGCGGCATAATTGACAAAACTGTCCGGGAACTGTTCGAATGGGATCCGCCCAAGCGTCGCCTTCAGTCCGGCGACTCCCGTGCAGGAAGCCGGGCAGCGAATCGAGCCCCCGCCATCGGAGCCGATCGCGAGCGGAGCGACTCCGGCTGCCAGCGCTGCACTGGCGCCGCCGCTGGAACC